>DATLTH010000244.1:0-3216 GCA_035533695.1 Allostellaceae bacterium
AGCGCCAGCTTCTGACCGCAGCCCCAAGTCCGGCCTTCAAGGTCTATCAGCAAACTCTCGCCGCCCGCATCAAGGCGATCGAAGCCAGAAGCGGCCGGCCGCAACCCGGCGACGACATCTTGCTGTCGGTCATCACCGACGGACGCCACGCGGCGATCGATCTCCGGCTGGTCGGTCCCGCCGGCGACGAACCGGAGAACAAGCTCAATCTGCTGATCGGCACCGTCCACCGCATCTGGCAAGAGACCGCCGATTGCCGTCACACAAGGCTCGACGGCAGGGCCTATCAGCGTCCCGGCGCGGGCCAGCTGATCTTCTCCGACCTCGGCACCATTGCGGTCGAGGCGACGCGCGGTTTCTCGGCCTATCGCTGGATCAAGGAGAGCCTCATTCGCCTCGGCATTCCGGCATCCGACATCGCCTTCATGCAGGACTACAAGAAGTCGGAGGCCAAGCAGCGCCTCTTCAACGATTTCAATGCTGGGCGCGTCCGCATCCTGATCGGCTCCTCCGAGACGATGGGCACCGGCGTCAACGTGCAACGCCGCCTCAAGGCGCTGCATCACCTCGACGTGCCCTGGCTGCCCTCGCAGATCGAGCAGCGCGAAGGCCGCATCGAGCGGCAAGGCAACGAGCATGACGAGATCGAACTCTACGCCTACGCGACGCTCGGCAGCATGGATGCCACCATGTGGCAGAACAACGAGCGCAAGGCCCGCTTTATCTCCGCCGCGCTCGCCGGCGACCGCAGCGTCCGGCGCCTCGAAGACGCGGGCAACCAGGCCAACCAATTCGCCATGGCCAAGGCCATCGCGTCGGGCGACCACCGGCTGATGCAGAAGGCCGGGTTGGAAAGCGAGATCGCCCGGCTCCGGCGGCTGCAGGCGGCCCATATCGACGACCAGCACGCCATCCGCCGTTCCATCCAGAACGCAAGTGCTGCGATCGGCTGGGCCGAACAGCGCATCGCTGGAGCCGAGCGCGACATTGCGCTGCGCGAGGCCTCCGCCGGTGACAAGTTTGCGCTGACCGTCGCCGGACACGCCATCCGCGACCGCAAGGCCGCCGGTGCGGCGCTGCAGGCTGCCATCAAGACGGCGATCGGCGAGCGCGCTGCGACCAAGTCGCGCCTCGCCGAGTTCCGGGGTTTCCCAATCCGTTTCGAGCCGGACACTTCCTACGCTTCGGGCAAGGTCGTCTATGACCTCGTGCTCGCCCGCGCCGGTTTGGACCAGGAGACCGGCATCAATCTCGGCTTCACCGCCGAACGCGCCATCGCAAAGCTCGACGAGCTGCTCGCCGGGTTCGAGGCGGAGATTGCCGTTCAGCGCCAGCGCATCGCCGACGAGACGCGCCGTTTGCAGGAATTCGAGGCGCGCCTCGGGCAGGAATTCCCGCTCGCGGGCGAACTCGCCCTCAAGCGCGACGAACTCGCAGCCATCGAAGCCGATCTCGCCGCCACTACGGCGCGCGAGACAGCAGACCAATCCCCGGCGACCATCGTGCCGACGGAGACGCGGGAAGCGGCGTAGCCGACTTCCGCCTTCACCCTACCAATCTGAAAGGACACGACCATGAGTTCCAGAACGATCCCGCATGCCTTGCGCACGCCGCCCTTCCGCGACAGCGAATTCACGCCGACGGAATTCAGCAGCGCCACCGACAAGGCCTGGTTCGCCAATCACCTGCTGCGTTTCATCGCCGAGGATTTTCCGCCGATCCTCTTCAGCAAGCGCTTCTACAACCGCCTCTCGATGACCTTCGGCCATATCGCGCACACCAACATGCACGGCTTCTGGGGCGTCTTCTTCGAAGAGCTGCCCGGTAAAATCCGGTTTCTCGAACGGACCGTCCGCTGGCCCTGCCATGGCGACCCGGCTTTCACCTATTGCGATGTCGAACGCGCCATCGCCCGGCGCGTCGCCACCGAAGGATTGATACAGCGCTATCGTGCGGCGCTGGGGGACGAGATCGAACAGCGCGAACGGCAGCAGCTCGACCGGCTTAAGACCAAATACGAGGCCGTCGCTCGCTGACGAGGGTGGTCGGTAAAGGCTCCGCCTGAATGTCGCTAACCCCGACCGTAGCGGCCATTCACTGCGCGCCGGGGCATCCGCCGTTCGTGCCCCTGAGTGGTCGTTCGGGGCAGCGCAGACGACCGGCCGGGAACCTAGCGGCGCTTTCGGCGCGTGCGAGGTTCAGCACCACCAACTCCAAACTGCCGAAGCTCTTGAAGCAACTCTTCCAATCGCTTTTGGAGGAATTCGATCGCCGCTGAGGCTGGACTCCGTTCTACAGATTCTTCGTATCGCCGATCGTCGGGCCGCTGTGACTCGATTGCAACATTTTGCCCCCGCATGGCTGCGGTAATCATCGGGTAAATCTCTACATCCAGACGCGGCCGTCCTATCAATCGGTCTAGTATTTTCGAATTGCCCCGAGCCAGAACATGTATCTCACCAATTCCTGCGTCGGCTCGTGGAGAAGCCCAGGGCTCCTCGGGGCGAAACAATTCGCGAGCGATACGCCAGCCTGCGCCGGAGTTCAGCGAGAGGGCGTCCAAGATAGGGGAAAACGCCTGCAATGCCCCCAGCCAAAGCCAGGCTTCAGGAAGGCGACGAGCGTGCTCGCGCATGAGGCTTGCCTGCTGCTCTAATCCAGGCCGGCACACGAATGTCGCTAGCGCTAGCGAGAACGCGCGCTCCAGGCGGTCGTCGCTACCCGCATTTGTGAACGTGGGAGCTAGACCATCAAAAAACTGGACGCGTGCCTCAGCCGTCATCTCTTCCAGCCGCTCTACAGCTTGGCTATTCAGGAGATCCAAGGGGCCGCGTAATGCGCTCGTGGCAACTTTGTAGAGATTGGCGCCCGCCTTCAGCTCCTCGATCCACTGCCGAGGCCGCGGGGATCGGGAAACGCCGGCGCCATTATCGATCTCCGCACCCGTGAGTGTAGCGGCGACCTCTTTTACGGCCTGGAGAACGGGCGTAAAAGAGAAGCGCTGCAATCGTTCGCCGAGTCGTGTGTACGCGGTGAAGACTTCACCGATAGCAGCAGGAGAAAACCCAAGATACCACGCGCGCAACATCGCAAACGCAAGCGTGCTATTAGGTGTAGCGGCCGCCGCCGTCTCTACTGTAATCTTCTCACTATGACTTAATATTTCGCCGATAATCAGACCAATTGCACCCCCTGCAATTTTCCACGGTTGCGGTG
>DATLTH010000245.1:0-6151 GCA_035533695.1 Allostellaceae bacterium
GAGAAACACCGCATCGGCCTTGCGCAGAATTTCGAGCTTATCGCGCGTCACCTCGCCCGGCATGCGGATCGCGAGGCCCGGTCCCGGAAACGGGTGACGGTCGACAAAATGCGCCGGCAGCCCCAATTCGCGGCCCAGTTCGCGCACCTCGTCCTTGAACAATTCGCGCAACGGCTCGACCAGCTTGAGGTTCATGCGCTCGGGCAATCCGCCGACATTGTGGTGCGACTTGATCGTGACCGAGGGGCCGCCCAAGGCGCTGACCGACTCGATCACGTCGGGATAGAGCGTACCCTGCGCGAGAAACTCGACGCCGCCGATCTTGTGAGCTTCCGCATCGAACACGTCGATAAAGGTGGCGCCGATCGTCTTGCGTTTCGCTTCGGGGTCGGTAACCCCGGCGAGCTTGCCGAGGAAGAGCGCGCTCGCGTCGCAATGCACCAGCGGGATGTTGTAATGGCCGCGGAAGAGGCGCACGACCTCCTCGGCTTCGTCCATCCGCAAGAGACCGGTATCGACAAAGATGCAGGTCAGCTGGTCGCCGATCGCCTCGTGCAACAAGGCGGCGGCGACCGCGGAATCGACACCGCCCGACAGGCCGCAGACGACCCGGCCGCCATTTGGTCTAGCTGGGCCGACCTGAACGCGAATCCGCTCGACCGCCTGGGCGCGGAACGCCGCCATCGTCCAGTCGCCGCGAACGCAGCACACATGGTGCGTGAAGTTGCGCAACAGCCGGCCGCCCTGCGGCGTGTGGGCGACCTCCGGGTGGAACACGACGCCATAGAAATGGCGCTCGTCATCGGCGATCGCCGCGTAGGGCGCGCCGTCGCTCGACGCCACCGCGCGAAACCCGGGCGGCAGCGCGTCGACCTTGTCGCCGTGGCTCATCCACACCTGCTCGCGCCCGCCCCCTTGGGCCGTCGGGGGCCACAGCCCCTCGAACAGCCGGCAAGCGCCGGTGATGTCGATAAAGGCGCGGCCGAATTCCTGGTGGTCGCTGAGCGTCACCCGGCCGCCGAGTTGCGCGCACATCGTCTGCATGCCGTAGCAGATCGCCAGCACCGGCACGCCGAGCGCGAACACGATGTCGGGAGCGCGCGGCGTCGTCGCTTGCGTCACCGAGGCCGGGCCGCCCGACAAAATGATGCCGCAAGGTGCGAACTCGTGGATGCGCGCTTCACTTGCCGTGTACGGCCAGATCTCGCAATAAACCCCGTTCTCGCGCACCCGCCGCGCGATCAATTGCGTGACCTGGCTGCCGAAATCGAGGATCAGGATCTTGTCGGTCGTTTTAGCGGTCATCGTGGAGCTTTCGGGTCAGTCGCTTCTGATGCCCCCACCCAGCCCTCCCCCGCAAGCGGGGGAGGGTTCGAATTTGCGGGCGGTGCCGCCTCATCTCCCTCCCCCGGTGGAGGGTTGGGGTTTTGGCGCTCGAAAATTGCGACGAAGAAGCCGTCGGTGCCGTGCCGTGCGGGCGTCAGGCGCAGGTAATCGCCGCCGCCGGGCGAATGGCCGCCGATTGTTTCGGCCCAGGCGCGCGCGACGGGATAGAGCGCGAAATCGGGGTGGGCGGCAAGGAAGGCTTCGGCCTGGCCCTCGTTTTCTTCGTGGAGCAGCGAGCAGGTGACGTAGATCAGCCTTCCGCCAGGCTTTACGAGGCGCGATGCGCTCGCCAGGATATCGCGTTGCCGCGCGACCAGTTCGGCGAGGTCTTGCGGCGTCGCGCGCCATTTGCCGTCGGGGTTGCGCCGCCAGCTGCCGATGCCGAGGCACGGCGCATCGGCCAGCACCCGGTCGAAA
The DNA here is from genome assembly GCA_035533695.1 of Allostellaceae bacterium. GTDB lineage: Bacteria > Pseudomonadota > Alphaproteobacteria > ATCC43930 > CGMCC-115725 > DATARH01. The sequence continues at coordinate 1,804 of DATLTH010000245.1, forward strand.
CTGCTCGCGTGGCGCTTGACCCAGGGGTCGCGCTCGTTCGCCAATACGCGGCGCTCGACATTGCTGATGGCGGCGCGGCGCAGCCGCTTGCCGGCGCGCTCCAGTCGCCATTCCGCCGTGTCGCAGGCGACGAGCTTGCCGCGGTTTTTCATCTGGGCGGCGAGCGCCAATGTCTTGCCGCCGGCGCCGGCGCAGAAATCGACGACCCGCATGCCGGGCCGCGCGTCGGCGAGCAATGCGGCGACCTGCGAGCCTTCGTCCTGCACCTCGATCAGCCCGTCCCTGAATGCCGCCGTCGCGGCAAGCGGCGCGCGGTGTTTGAGGCGCAGGCCGAGCGGCGACCACGGCGTCGGCTCGGCGACGATCTGCTCGGCGGCCAGCGCGCGTCGCGCGCTCTCGCGGTCCGCCTTCAGCGCGTTGACCCGCAGATCGAACGGCGCCGGCATGTTGAGCGCCGCCATCTCGTCTTCGAGATGCCGGCCGTAAACCGCATCGAGATGGGGTTCGAGCCAATCCGGCAGATCGCACGCGACGGCGCGCGACATCTGCGGGTGGGTCAGGGTGCGGCCGCCAAGGCCACGGGCGAGCCGCGTTTCAGCCGCCGACAGCGGCGCCGGGCGAAAGCGATCGCCGTCAAAGCTGGCCGCGACATCCTCGGGCTTCCAGCCGTCGAGCAGCAGCAAAGCGGCGATCATCCGGAGGCGGACATCCGCCGCGGCCTCGCCCTTGGCGGCGCGCGCGATCCACCAGTCGATGGCCGCCCGGTGGCGCAATACGGCATAGACATATGCCGCGACCTGCACCCGGTCCTTGGCGCCGATATAACGGCGCCGGCGGAAATACTCGGCGGCAATGTCGTCGGCCGGTCGGGGGGCCGGCCGCGCGCCCTCCTCGATCGCCGCGAGAATGTCGATCGCCGCCCCGATGCGCGCTCCGGGGGTCACTCTCGACCGTCATTGCGAGCGCAGCGACGCAATCTCGCGGCCGCCACGCTCACGCTGCACGGGATTGCTTCGTCGCCGCGCTCCTCGCAATGACGCGTGCTCACATATCCTGCCGGTAGTTGGGGCTTTCGCGGGTGATTGCGATGTCGTGGACATGGCTCTCGCGCAACCCGGCGCCGGTGATGCGCACAAACGTGCAGTTGCGCTGCATCTCGGCGATCGTGCGGTTGCCGGTATAGCCCATCGCCGCCTTGAGGCCGCCGATCAGCTGGTGGACGATGTTGCCAACGGGGCCCTTGTGCGGGACCCGCCCCTCGACCCCCTCGGGGACGAGCTTCAGCGTGTCGGTGACCTCCTGCTGGAAATAGCGGTCGGCGGAGCCCCGCGCCATCGCCCCGATCGACCCCATGCCGCGGTAATATTTGTAGCTGCGGCCCTGGTAGAGAAAGACTTCGCCGGGGCTCTCGTCGGTGCCGGCGAAGAGGGAGCCGAGCATCGCGCAATCGGCCCCGGCCGCGATCGCCTTGGCGAGGTCGCCGGAAAACTTGATGCCGCCATCGGCGATCACCGGGACGCCGTGCTTGCGGCATTCCTCGACGGCGTCGACGATCGCGGTGAATTGCGGCACGCCGACGCCGGCGACCATGCGGGTCGTGCAGATCGACCCCGGGCCGATGCCGACCTTGACCGCGTCGGCGCCGGCCTCGATGACCGCCCGCGCCCCCTCGGCGGTCGCCACATTGCCGACGATGACCTGGGTGTAGTTCGACATCCGGCGGATTTCGTCCACCGCTTCGAGCACTCGCGAGGAATGCCCGTGCGCGGTGTCGACCACCATGATGTCGACCCCGGCGGCGAACAACGCCTCGGCGCGTTCGAGCTCGGCCCGGCCGGTGCCGCAAGCGGCGGCGGCGCGCAGGCGGCCCCGCTCGTCCTTCGAGGCATTCGGGAAAAGCTGCGCCTTCTCGATGTCCTTGACGGTGACGAGGCCGGTGCAGCGGTATTCCTTGTCGACCACCAGCAGTTTCTCGATACGGTGCTGATGCAGGAGGCGCTTGGCGTCGTCGCGCGACACGCCCTCGCGCACCGTCACCAGATTTTCCTTGGTCATCAACTCGGCGACCGGCTGGCGCGGGTCGCTGGCAAAGCGCACATCGCGGTTGGTCAGGATGCCGACAAGCCGGCCGCTGCCGGCCAGCACCACCGGAATGCCCGAAATTCTGTTGTCGGCCATCAGCCGCAATGCATCGGCGAGCGTCTCGTCGGGCGAAATCGTGACCGGGTTGACCACCATCCCGGCCTCGAATTTCTTGACCTTGCGGACTTCGGCGGCCTGCAGGTCGATCGCCATGTTGCGGTGGATGACGCCGAGCCCGCCGGCCTGCGCCATGGCGATCGCCAGCGCGCCTTCGGTCACCGTGTCCATCGCGGCCGAGACGAGCGGAATGCCGAGGTCGATTTCGCGGGTAATGCGGGTTCTTGTGTCGGTGTCGCCCGGCAGGATGCTCGATGCCGCCGGCACCAGCATCACGTCATCAAAGGTCAGGGCCTGCCGGATTTCCATCGTGCCCACACTATAGGTTGTTCGGCATCGTGGCGGAGTATGTAGGGATTGCGGAGGCGGCGGTCCAGTTCCCGCGTTTAACGCTTGCGGATGTACCAGCTATGCGGTGCCGCGAAACCCCTTGGCGACGACATAGGTTTCAGCCGATTCGGCACGGCTCGCCGCCGGCTTGGCGTGGCGCACCTCGGCGAAGGCGCGCTTCAGCCGCGCCAGCAGTTCGCCCTCGGCGCCGCCCTGAAAAACCTTGGCGACAAAGGCGCCGCCGGGCTTGAGGATTTCAGCGGCGAAGGCGAAGGCATCCTCGGCCAAGGCGACGATGCGCAGATGGTCGGTCGCGGCGTGGCCGGTCGCCGGCGACGCCATGTCGCTGAGCACGAGATCGGCCGGGCCGCCGAGCGCCGCCCGGATTCGGTCCGCCATCGCGGGATCGCGGAAATCGCCTTCGAGGATCGTCGCGCCCGGCACCGGGTCGGTCGGGTTCAGATCGATCGCGACGACGGCCCCCGGCGCCCCGACGCGCTGCACCGCGACCTGGGTCCAGCCGCCGGGCGCGCAGCCGAGATCGACGACGCGGCGTCCCGGAGCCAGCAAGTGAAAGCGCTCGCCGAGCTGGATCAGCTTGAAGGCGGCGCGCGAGCGATAGCCAACGCGGCGCGCCTCGGCGACAAACGGGTCGTTGAGCTGGCGGTTGAGCCATTCTGTCGAGGACGGCTTCCGCCGCCGCGCGCTTTTGACGCGGACCGCAAGCGGGCGGGGACCGTGGTGTTCGCCCCGCGCCATCAGACCAAATCGTCCAGATCGACACGCAACGCCTCGGCCAGTTTTTTCATCGTCGCGACCGGGCCCTTGCGTGCCCCGGACTCGATCTGAGACAGGTACGTGAAATTCAGCCCTGCGCGGTCCGCCAGGGCGCGTTGCGACAGGTCGCGGTATTCGCGCCAGACCTTCACCGGGTTCTCGCCGGCGAGCAGTCGATCAACAAGCTCAACGGGCACGCGCTCCTGGTCGCGGCTTGCGTGATAAGCCGCCAGGGCATCGGCATCTTCCAGCATCTCTTCGAGATCACCAGGCCTCATCAGGCTACCCTACGTCCTCGTCGCCGCGCATCAGGTCGAACAGGATGCCTTCGCGGATGCCGCGATCGGCGACGCGCAGGCGGCCGACCGGCCAGGTGGCGCAGATCGCGTCGAGAATGGCGCAGCCGCTCAGTACAAGATCGGCGCGCTCGCGCCCGACGCACGGATTGGCGGCGCGGCCCTCGATGTCGAGCCGGGCGAGATGGCGCGACACCAGCTCGATCTGGTCGAACGTCAATGTGCTGCCGTCGACCTGCGCGCGGATGTAGCGCGGCAGGGCGAGGTGGATGCCGGCCAGCGTCGTCACCGTCCCAGAGCTGCCGAGCATCTGGACTTCGCGGGCGCGAACCTTGCGGCGGATGGCGTGCGCGGTCTCGAACGGCGCCAGAGCGGCCTCGGCCTCGGCGACCATTGCGCGATAGATCGCCGGCGACACCTCGGTCCCGCCGAACCGCTCGGTAAAGGTCACCACCCCGAACGGCAGCGAGACCGAGCCGCGGATTTCCAGGCGGGATGCCCCGATCTGGCGCACCCAGACGATCTCGGTCGAGCCGCCGCCGATGTCGAAGACGACCGCGTAAGGGATGCGCGGATGCAGGAGCGGGGCGCAGCCGGTAACGACAAGCCGAGCCTCCTCGGCGGTCGAAATGATTTCAAGATCGATGCCGATCTCGTCGCGCACGCGGGCGAGGAAACCGGCGCAGTTGCTCGCCTGGCGGCAGGCCTCGGTGGCGACGTAGCGGCCGGATGCGACATTGCGGTGG
>DATLTH010000246.1:0-8019 GCA_035533695.1 Allostellaceae bacterium
CGCCGCGGCGGGTTCCACCCCGGTAAACAGCGCGGTCGCGACCGCCTCCGGGCGCGGCAGGACCTTGACCGTGACCTCTTCGAGCGCAGCGAGCGTGCCGTAGGAGCCGGCCATCAGCTTCGGCAGATCGTAGCCGGTGACGTTCTTGACCACCTTGCCGCCGGCCTTGAAGATTTCGCCGCGGCCGCTGACCGCGCGAAAGCCAAGGAAATGGTCGCGCGCCGCGCCGCCCTTGATGCGCCGCGGTCCCGCCAGGTTGCAGGCCAGCACTCCGCCGAGGGTCGGCTGCCCGTCACCGCGCAGCAGGAGGCGCCAGTCGGGCGGCTCGAACGCGAGCATCTGGCCGGCGTCGGCCAGCGCCCGCTCGATCTCGGCGAGCGGCGTCGCGGCGCCGGCGGTCAGCACCAGCTCGTTCGGCGCGTAATCGCGGATGCCGGCGAGGCGCGACAGGTCGAGCAGGTGTGGTGTCTGCAAGGGCCGCCCCAGCCCCCGCTTCGACCCGCCGCCGACAATCTCGACCGCTTCCTCGGCCGCCAACGCCTGCGCGACCGCATCGCGCAGTTCGTTGATGTCGGCGGGGGCAAAGCGAGTCATACGCGCAAGTTACGCTGATTCCTTCCTTTGTCATCCCGGCGAAGGCCGGGACCCACCTTGCAGATACTCACCAGCTGAAGCATGGGTCCCGGCCTTCGCCGGGATGACATCTGGATATCAGAACCGTGGCAGGTCGGGGTGGGGCAGGGCGCCGTGATGAACGTGCAGGCGGCCCAGTTCGGCGCAGCGGTGCAGCAGCGGGAACACCTTGCCCGGATTGAGCAGCCCGTCGGGGTCGAAGGCGCATTTGAGGCGCTCCTGGTGCGCCAGATCGGTTTCGTCGAACATCGCGCCCATCAGGTCGCGCTTTTCGACGCCGACGCCGTGTTCGCCGGTCAACACGCCGCCGACCGCGACGCACAACCTTAAGATGTCGGCGCCGAAGGCTTCGGCCCGCTCGATCTCGCCCGGCTGGTTGGCGTCGTAGAGGATGAGCGGGTGCAGGTTGCCGTCGCCGGCGTGGAACACATTGGCGACGCGCAGCCCGTATTGCGCCGACAACTCGCGAATCCGCGCCAGCACCTCGGCGAGGCGGGCGCGCGGGATCGTGCCGTCCATGCAGTAGTAGTCGGGCGAGATCCGTCCGACCGCCGGGAACGCCGCCTTGCGCCCGGCCCAGAAGGCGAGCCGCTCGGCTTCGTTTTGGCTGATGCGAACCGAGCGCGCGCGGTTGGCGTGGGCGATCTCCTCGACCCTGCCGATCAGGTGGTCGACCTCGACCTCCGGCCCGTCGAGCTCGACGATCAGCAGCGAATCGACGTCGAGCGGGTAGCCGGAATGGGCGAATGCCTCGGCGGCGTGGATCGCCGGCCGGTCCATCATCTCCATGCCGCCCGGGATGATGCCGGCGCCGATCACCGCGGCCACGCAATTGCCGGCATCCTCGATTTCGCCGAATCCGATCAGCAAGGCCCGCGCCGTCGGCGGCTTTCTGAGGATTCGCACGGTGACCTCGGTGACGATTCCGAGCAAACCCTCAGAGCCGGTCATCACCCCCATCAAATCGTAGCCGCCGGGGTCGAGATGCTTGCCGCCGAGGCGCACTACCTCGCCGTCGATCAGCACGATTTCCAGCCCGAGCAGGTTGTTTGTCGTCAGGCCGTATTTGAGGCAGTGCACGCCGCCCGAGTTCTCGGCGACATTGCCGCCGATCGTGCAGGCGATCTGGCTGGAGGGATCGGGCGCGTAATAGAAGCCGGCATCGGCGACCGCATGGCTGATGCCGAGATTGGTGACCCCGGGCTGGGCCACGACAACGCGATTGTCGTAGTCGATGTCGAGGATGCGGTTGAACCTGGCCATGCCGAGCAGCACGCCGTCGGCCAACGGCAAGGCGCCGCCCGACAGCGAAGTGCCGGCGCCGCGCGGCACCACCTTGATGCCCTCGGCACGGCAGTATCGCAACACCGCCGCGACCTCGGCGACGGTTGACGGCAGAACCACCACGAGCGGCGGCTGGCGGTAGGCGGTCAGCCCGTCGCTTTCATAAACCCGCCGTTCGGGTTCCGAGACGATGACGGCTTCGCCGGGGACAATGTGCCGCAGCACTGCCGCGATCTCGTCGCGCCGCGCAATGACCGTCGCATCCGCGACCGGCATTTCCACGGCGCCTCCCGCGACCCGCTATGCCCCGGCGGGCTCAGCCCTGGCGCGCCTTGAAACGCGGGTTCACCTTGTTGATCACATAAACCCGTCCCTTGCGCCGCACGACGCGGCAGTTCTTGTCGCGTTTCTTCAATGTTTTCAATGAATTGGCGATTTTCATGATCAGGTCCCTCGCGAGGGCCGGAACATAGGCAGCGGGGGTGCGGAAGTCAATCGACGGAAACGATTTGATAACGCCGGTTCAACCAGCGGCCTTCGACCCCGGCGGGCCATAGACGGACCGCATCCACGAAGAACCACCCTCGGCAGCACCGGAGGCGCCGCCAAGGGTGGCGCTCAACTTATCACCGTCGCCGAAAGCTAGAGGCTCGCGGCGACCGTGCTGAAAATCGAGCTAAGGTTGGTTCCGACGGCAACCAGCGCGGCAATGATCACGACCGCGATCAACGCGGCGATCAGACCGTACTCGATTGCCGTCGCACCGTCCTCGTTTCTCCAAAGTTTCGTCAATGTGCCGAACATTCAGGTTCCTCCTTTGGACTGCTGACCCCGCCACGGTGCCCGTCGAAGCTTGCCAAAGCGTTAAAGCCAGTAAGGCTGACGTTACCACGGGGATTTGAATCGGACAAGATGTTGGGGATATTTAGCTGACATTTGAGCTAATTACGGATTCAATTCGAGAGAATCACCCCGGAGAATCCTCCAGGGGGCGAGGCGCGATACCCGCTTCTCGGTGAAATGCCGGGATCACGGCGCGCCACCCCCGCCGGCACCGACCGCGTCGACCTCTTCGTCGGTCGGGAACCGTCCGGTCTGCTTCTTCGAGAAAGCAAGCCGGCCATCGACGGTGATCTCGAACGCTCCGCCCACTCCGGGGACAAGCTCGACATCGGCACCGTAACGCTCAACCAATCTCGCCCTCGCACGGAGGGCCCGCGGCTCATAGTTTCAAGGCTTGCACCACTCTATTCTGACCTTCATCTCCGTCCTCCGCGTGTCGTCGCGCACGACCCTTTACCATGATAAAATATCACGATATTGGGAATGTGTCAGGCGGCTTGTTCGCCACCGCCGGGCCGTGACGAACACCCGAAGCCATGGACAACACGGACGTAGGCGACCTCGCAACTCGGTCCGGCATCCTCGATCGTCGCCGCGGCCGGCGGGGGTGCGGCCGGCGGCGCGGTCTCCGCCGCTGCTTTACGCCTTGAGGGCGCGGTTCCTTCCGGGCCGGCTGGGCCGGGACCGAGGTCGGGCGGTCGAGGCTTGCCTCGCGGCGGTTGCCGTTTTCATGGTGCCGTTTGCCGCGTTTACCGGACTTGTGCTCTATCAGTTCTATGTCAAAGGCAGCTTTCTGCTGGATGCCGGCCTGCTGGCTTTCCTCGCCTCGCACAGCGATCCACGCCTTTTGGCGCCGAAATCGCTCGGCTATGCCAACTATTTCACCACCCATGTTGCGGCGATCTTCCTGTTCACCTCGCTGATACGGCGCGCGTTCTCGCTATCCGATGCGCAGTTCTTTGCCGGTTTCATCGGCCTGTGCCAGGCGCTGCCGGGACTCGGCGCATTCTGGGCGTTGCGCTCGGGCTGGCGGGTGCCGGGAGGCATCGTCGTTGCAGCCGTCATCGCGATTGCGTTCTCGTTCAATGGCTTGTCATTGGCCATCGCGCGCTATCCACATTTCGAGATCCTGATCGCCGGCAGCATTATCTTATTTGCCGTGGCGCTGGTTCGGCGCCGGCTGATCGTGGCAGCGATCTGCTTGGTCGTAGCTTTGGCGACGCGCGAGGACGCCGGGTTCGATTTGTTTGCCGTGCTCGCGGTGCTGATCGCTGTCAATCGATGCTACGGCGTCCCTTGGCGGGCCCAGCGGCCCGAGATCGCTTTTGCGCTCGTCGGGCTGCTTTACAGCAGTGCTGCCCTTGTTGTTCTGTCCCTGGTGGCGACCGGCCCGTCAGCCCTGGTGCGGGTTTATCTCGGCGAGTCGCTGTCTGCCCGGCCGCCGCTGAGCGAAATCCTCGGCAGGTTCGCCGGCTTGCCGATATACCGCGCCTATCTGGTGCTGCCGGCGATCGTCGCGGCGATCTGGGCGATCCGGACGCGCAATCCCTATCTCCTGGTCGGTTACGTCGCCTTCCTGCCCTGGGGGCTGGTGCACCTGCTGGCGCAAAGCGATATGGCCGGGACGCTTTCGAGCTATTACGCCTACCCCTATCTGATCGCCAGTTTCTGGCCGTTGCTGGGGGTCCTGCTCGACCGGCGCCGCGGCGATGCGACCGGCGATGCGACCGGCGATGCGACCGGTCGGGATACGGGGCCGCTGCTGGCCTTCTGCGCGATGATCGCGGTCTCGTTCGCGGGGCTTGCGCGGCAACACAATCCCGGGCAGTTCGAGTTGCCGAGGGATTTTCTGTCGCCGCCCAGTCTGGCCCGGCAGGCGGACACCGATCGCGCCGTGGCGGTGCTTGCCCGGTCGCGGCCGCTGCTCGGCTCGGTCCTGGTCGACGGTAGCGTCGTTGCTCTCGCGCCCGACGATTTCACCTCGCGCGAAACCGTGATGGGGCGCGGCACCGACCGGCCCGATACGGTCGTTTACTTCGTCCGCGGCTACGAATCGCACACGGCGCGCGGTATCGCCGCGGCAGCCGGGCTGAACCGGCATTATCGCGTGCCCGGGACCTCGCTGCGGATCGCGACCGATCACCCGATCGTCGCGCCCGTTCCGATCGCCGCATTGCTGGTTCCGGCAGCCGGCGGGGATTGAGCCGCGCGGCGCTCGGGGCGGCTGTCGCCGCGCGATGCCGCGGCGTGATGCGCTGGGGGAGTGTCAGCTTTGGCTTCGCGCCAGGCGATCCGGGCGATCAGGGCGACAAAGGCGAGGGCGGCGATCGGACCGATCGGGATGTGATAGGTCTGGGCGAACTCGGCGGGATAGACGACGGCGATGACGAGCGCCGCCAGCACCGCCCGCTCGGCGGTCGATATCTTCGCGCCGGCGCAAAGCCAAGCCCCCGCCACCGCCGCGAGCACCAGATCGTACCACATCACAATGGGGGTCGCGACCACGGTGGCGGCGCACAATGCGGCGGCCCGCACCGGCAGCGACAGATCGCGGGCCCAGATCCACGCGACGCCGGCGATCATGGCGAGCGATACCAGCCCCTGAACGGCGAACGCCGCCGCGGGCGGCATGCCGAGCATCCGCAACGCGCCGAACGGGGTCACGTAACCGGCGAGCTTTACGCCGCTTTCGTATACCGGGGACGCCGCCGTCGCCGCGGACAGGAAGGCGGCCCAGGTCGATGGCCCGAACAGCAGCAGCGATCCCAGCGCCAATCCGGCGGCCGACAGGGCGGCAGCGGCGAATGCGCGCCAATGTCTCCCCGCCGCGAGGGCGACCGGGATCAAGAGGCCGAAATGTGGCTTGTAACTGATGACGCCGAACAGCAGCCCGGCAATGACCGGGCGGCGGTCGATCATGAGGGTCGCCGCACCGAACAGGCTTGCGGTCAGAAAGGCCGTCTGTCCGACGCCGATGTTCCACAAGACGGCGGGAAAGGCGATCACCGGCAACAGCGTGCTCCAGCGCCAATCGCCGAGGATCTTCACCATCACCAGCCCATAGAGGGCAAAGCCCGCAGCCTGAAAAGCGATAAAGGCCGGCAGGTACGGCAGCCGGGCAATGATCGCGCAGAGCGCCACGAAGATCGGCGGATAATAAAAATAGTTGTAACGGATGCCGGGTTGGGTGGCGCTTTGCTCGGCAGCATAATGGGCGGTGCGATCGTAGGCGAGCGCGGGGGTGCCCGCGTTCGCCAGGCTGCCGGCAGCGTAGAAGCTGACAAAATCGGTGCTGGTCGGCCGCTTCAACGGAACGATCAACCCGTAGGTTCCGGCAGCAAAAAACACGAAGGCGGCTATTTCAAATGCGAGCAGGATCGCGCAACATTTGGCAATGCGGCGACGGTCGAGCAGTTCGCCGCAGTGATGTGCGAAGGTGGCGATTGCCGACAGCACGGAAGTTGACCCCGCCTCCTCACCGCCGGTCCATCGTCGCGGCCGGACCGGATAGGCGTGGCAGATCAGGGTTAGCCAAGGATTAACGCCATCCTCCGCGGTGCGGGTTACAGCGGGCAACGCACTCCGGCCGCCGCGGCTTTTGCGGTAAACAACTTGGTAAAGCCTTTCGGATAGGGTCCGCAACGGTAGCCGCAGGCAGGCCGGGCCGACCTGGCGACGCTCGGAGGAGGTTGATGATCGCAGACCAGAAGGTGACCATCGTGCTTCCCGCTTATAACGCGGCCAGAACCCTGAAGCAGACTTATGACGAAATTCCGCGCGATATCGTCGATGAGGTGCTGTTGGTCGACGACGCCAGCCAGGACGAGACCCTGGCCGTTGCCAAGTCGCTCGGGATCAGGACGATTGCGCACGACCGCAATCGCGGCTACGGCGGCAATCAGAAAACCTGCTACGCGGCGGCATTGGCGGGCGGCGCCGACATCGTGGTCATGCTCCATCCCGACTACCAGTATACGCCGAAGCTGGTGACCGCGATGGCCGCGATGATCGCCTCCGGCGAGTTCGATGCGGTGCTCGCTTCGCGCATTCTCGGTCGCGGAGCGCTGAAGGGCGGCATGCCGCCTTACAAATACGTTGCCAATCGGGTTCTCACCCTGTTTCAGAACATCATGCTCGGACAGAAACTGTCCGAATATCACACCGGATACCGCGCCTGGAGTCGCCGCGTTCTCGAGACTCTTCCTCTGCACACCTGTTCGGAAGATTTCGTTTTCGACAACCAGATGCTGACGCAAACCACTTATTTCGGGTTCCGGATCGGGGAAATAAGCTGTCCGACGAAGTATTTTCCGGAGGCGTCGTCGATCAACTTCCGGCGCAGCGTGACCTACGGCATCGGCGTCGTGAAGACCTCGGTGCAATACCGGCTGCAGCGCTGGGGCCTGATCGACGCGGCGATCTTTGCGGCCGCCCCGGGCCACCGCCCGCCGACGTCGCTCGAGCGCGTAGCGTGAGTGCGGCATTGCGCGATCTTCGGGCCCCGCCCGCCCGGTTGCTCCTGGCCGGAATGCTGCTCGCGGTTGCGCTGGCCGGCGTCGTCGCCAGCCGGATTGCGCCGCACGGCACGGTCATGGTCGTCCAGGCCATCATGGCGTTCCTGCGCGGCGGCGGCATCGCGGGGCCGGCCCTGTTCGCCGCGCTGCAGCTTGTCGTCGCGTTGAGCGGCGCGCTGCCGGCCTCGCTGCTGGGCATCGCGGCGGGCGCCATTTACGGCCTCGCCCCCGGGTTCTCGCTCGCCGCGACCGGCACCCTCTTAGGCGCGATGATCGCCTTCGGCTTGAGCCGATCGCTGTTTCGCCCTTCCGTCGAACGCGCGCTCTCGCGCCATCGCCGCCTGCATAGCCTCGATGCCTTGGTCGCGCGCGACGGCTGGAAACTCGTCTGCCTGTTGCGGCTGTCGCCGGTCATGCCGTTCTCGGCAACCAGCTACGTGCTTGGCCTGTCCTCGGTCAGCCTGCAAGACTACCTGATCGGAACGCTCGCCTCGCTGCCCGCGCTGCTCGGCTATGTCTATCTCGGTACGCTGACCGATGCGGGACTGTCCGCCTGGACCGCCGGAGACAGTCTCTTGCGGTGGATTTTGCTGGGCGGCGGCGCCGTGGCGACATTGCTGCTGATGGCGCATCTCGGCCGGCTCGTCGCGCAGCGCCGTGTCGGGACGGAATTGATCGACCGGGGAAACGCCCCCGGCGAATGAGTGTGGCGATCAAGCCGCCCGGAGCATCGATGCCTTCCCCC
>DATLTH010000247.1:0-8541 GCA_035533695.1 Allostellaceae bacterium
TGGAAGGTTCCGGCATACGGCGATTTTCTGCGTGCCGCCGTTCTCGGCCGGTCGGTGGCTCCGGGAGCGCCGGGGCGTGGCGACGGTCGGGGATTGCGGCGCCGGCACGGCTGAGGCTTTATGCCACTGGGCTGGCCGACAAGCGGGGGTGGGTGGTGAACCGGCTGCTGCAGGATCTGCGCATCGTCGAATTCTCGGCCTTTGTCGCCGCGCCGCTCGGCGGCATGACGATGGCCCAGTTCGGCGCCGAGGTGATCCGCATCGATCCGATCGGCGGCGCGATCGACTACAACCGCTGGCCGGTCACCGCGAGCGGCATCAGCCTCTATTGGGCCGGGCTCAACAAGGCCAAGCGCTCGGTCGCGCTCGCGCTCGGCAAGCCCGAAGGGCGCGAACTGGCGCGCGCGATCGCCACCGCGCCCAGCCCGAATGGCGGTTCGGGCGCCGGCATCGTGCTGACCAACCTGCCTCCGCTCGCCGGCCTCGATTACCCCAGCCTCAAGGCGGCGCGCGACGACATCATCCTGTTGCGGCTGATCGGCAACCGCGACGGGACGGCGGCGGTTGATTACACGGTCAACGCGGCGAGCGGATTTCCGCTGGTAACGGGTTCCGGCGGCATGCCGGTCAATCATGTCCTGCCGGCATGGGACATCGCGGCCGGGCTTTATCTCGCGACGGCGCTGCTCGCCGCCGAGCGTCACCGTGGCCGCACCGGCGAGGGCCAGGAAGTCGTCGCCGCGCTGAGCGATGTTATGCTCGCGACGGTCGGCCATCTCGGCTATGTCGGCGACGTGCACGTCAACGGCCACGCGCGGCCGGCGATCGGCAACGACCTCTACGGCAGCTTCGGGCGCGACTTCGCGACCGCCGACGGGCGCCGGGTGATGATCATCGCGCTGACCCCGCGGCAATGGCGCGCGCTCGGCCGCGCCACCGGGCTTGCCGACAAGCTGGCGGCGGTCGGCGCGGTGATGGAGGTCGATCTCGACAGCGAAAGCGGCCGCTACGAGGCGCGCGACATGATCGCCGCGCTGCTGGCGCGCTGGTGCGCAGCGCGGACGCTGGCCGAGATCCGCGCCCTCTTTGCCGGGACCGGGGTGTTGTGGGGACCGTTCCAGGATTTTGTCGAGCTGGTCCGCAATGATCCGCGCTGCTCGCCGGCCAACCCGCTGTATGCCGACGTTGAGCAGCCCGGCATCGGCCCTTATCCGATGCCCGGCCTGCCGCTCGATTTCGGCGCCGCGCCGCGGGAACCCACTCGCCCGGCGCCGCGCCTGGGCGAGCACACCGACCTCGTGCTGTCCGAGGTGCTCGGTCTATCCGATGCCGCGATCGCCCGGCTTCATGACGCCGGAGTGGCCGCCGGTCCGGGTTGACAACCGCGCGCAGCGGCGACGACAACAGGCCGGCTCGCGCCCTTCCGTCGAGCACGGCAGCAGCAAGGAGGCGCACATCATGCGTTCCTTTGGCATCGGACAGCCGGCCTTTGGCATCGGACAGCCGGTGCGGCGCACCGAGGACCCGCGGTTTCTGACCGGACAGGGCCGCTTTGTCGCGGACATCGATCTGGCGCGCCAGGCCTATGCCGTTTTTCTCTATTCGCCGCACGCCCATGCCGAGATCCGCGCCATCGACACCGATGCCGCGTCGCGCGCCCCCGGCGTTTACGCCGTGCTGACCGGGCAGGAGTGGACCGCCGACGGTCTCGGCACGATCGACCCCGAATTCATGCCGGAGGACATGGGCGGCCCCAAGGGCTATCGCACAAAGCGGCCGCCGCTGGCCACCGGCCGCGTGCGCTATGTCGGCGACCGGGTCACGGTGGTGATCGCGGCGAGCGAAGACCTGGCGCGCGACGCGGCCGAGCTGATCGCGGTCGACTACGCGCCGTTGCCGGCGGGCGTCGAGGCTATGGCGGCGGTGCGTCCGGGCATGCCGCTCATTCACGACGAGGTGCCGGGCAATGTTGCGGTCACCTTGCGCATGGGCAATGCCGACGCCGTCGAGCCGGCCTTCGCCCGGGCGGCGCACGTCACGAAGCTGGCATTGGTCAACACCCGCATCACCGCGGTGACGATGGAGCCGCGCGGCGCCATCGCCGATTACGACCCCGGCACCGGCCGCTATACGCTCTATACCAGCACCCAGAACGTGCACGGGCTGCGCCATCTGCTGGCGCACCAGATCCTGCATGTGCCGGAAAGCCGCCTTCGGGTGGTCGCGCGCGATGTCGGCGGCGGCTTCGGCATGAAGGGCCAGCTCTATCCCGAAGAGGCGGTCGTGGTGTGGGCGGCGCGGCGGGTCGGGCGGCCGGTCAAGTGGATCCCCTCGCGCACCGAAGCCATGCTCGGCGACAATGACGGCCGCGACCAGACGATCGAAGAGGCCGAATTGGCGCTCGCCGCCGACGGCAGGTTTCTCGCGCTGCGCTGGACCGGCATGCACAATGTCGGCGCCTATATCGAGGGCGCCGGCGCGATCCCGATCGTGTTTTCGCTGAAACTCGCCTCGACGGTCTACGACATCCCGGCCGTCGCGGTATCGAGCCGGCTCGTCCTCACCAACACCGCGCCGACCGGGCCCTATCGCGGCGCCGGCCGCCCCGAGGCGGTCTACCTGATCGAGCGGCTGATCGACCGGGCGGCGCGCGAGATGCGCCTCGACCCGGCCGAGTTGCGCCGCCGCAACCTGATCCGCGCCTTCCCCTACCAGACGCAAACCGGCTGGACCTACGACAGCGGCGACTTTGCCGCCGCGATGACGAAGGCGCAGGCGCTGGCCGACTGGCCGGGCTATGCCGCGCGCCAAGCCGCCAGCACCGCAGGCGGCCGGTTGCGCGGCCGCGGCGTCGTCTACTACACGGACAATACCGGCATCTTCAACGAGCGCATGGAATTGCGCTTCGACCCCTCGGGCGAATTGACGATCCTCGCCGGCACCCTGTCGCACGGCCAGGGGCACGAGACCGCCTACGCCCAGATGGCCGCGGACTGGCTCGGCGTGCCGCCGGAAAAAATCCACCTCGCGCAGGCCGACACCGACGAGGTCGCGATCGGCCGCGGCACCTACGCCTCGCGCAGCATGATGGTCGGCGGCAACGCATTGCGCGCCGCGGCCGACGAGGTGATCGAGCGCGGCAAGCGCTTCGCGGCGCATTTCCTCGAGGCGGACGCCGCCGACATCGCCTTCGATGTCAGCTCCGATGGGGGCAATTTCACGATCGCCGGCACCGACCGCTCGATGCCGATATCGCAGGTCGCGCAGATGTCGTTCATCCCGATGGGGCTGCCGCCTTCGCTCGGCGTCGGCTTGCAGGGGGCGGGCGCGGCCGCCGCCGACGTGCCGAGCTTTCCCAACGGCTGCCACATCTGCGAAGTCGAGATCGACCCGGAAACCGGCGCCGTCATGCTCGACCGCTACACCGTCGTCGACGACATCGGGACCGTCGTCAACCCGCTATTGGCGAAGGGCCAGATCATGGGCGGCGTCGCGCAGGGAGCGGGGCAGGCGCTCGTCGAAAAGGTCGTCTACGACACCGAGAGCGGCCAGCTGGCAACCGGCTCGCTGATGGATTACGCCGTGCCGCGAGCCGACGACCTGCCGGGCGTCGCGATCGATTTCAGCCCGGTCGCCAGCCTCTCGAACGCCCTCGGCATCAAGGGCGTCGGCGAGGGCGGCACGGTTGCCGCGACGCCGACGGTGATGAACGCGATCGTCGATGCGCTGGCGCCGCTCGGCATCACCGACGTGCCGATGCCGGCAACACCCGAACGGGTCTGGCGGGCGCTCCAGCAGCGATCGCGCCCCTTATTCAATTCGTGATCGCCGGCCGCCGATGCGGCCCCGGCCGAGGAGGCAAGCGGGAAAGCGGCAGTTGAATTCACCGGCAGCCTCCGATACCCTCGGAAACTCGATGTTAACGATCGGCCGGCAGCGGAAATGCGTTCTGCGGCCGGGCTGTTGACCTTGGATCAGGCTCGCATCGCCCGGATAACCGAACGAGGAAATGCGCCGCATGAGCTCGTTGCTAGACAGCGCACAGCCGTCGCCCGCAGCAACGTCTAAACTGGCTTTTGCGGCTTGGGGTGTGTAATGAAGGGAAGGCCGAGCGGCCAACCGTCACCCGTTTGCCTCGCCACGGAATCGAATTTGTCTAAGTGCTATGAGTGACGGGTCGATCGCGATCGTCGGCGCCTCCTGCCGCTTCCCGGGAGCCCTCGGCCTCGAGGCGTTCTGGGAACTGCTGACCAGCGGGACCGACGCGATCTCGCAGATCGATGCGCAGCGCTGGTCGACCCGGTTCTACTACCACCCGACCCGCGGCGAGCCAGGCAAGAGCTACACTTGGGCGGCCGGACTGCTGCGCGACGTCGACCTGTTCGAGCCGGCGTTTTTCGGGATCTCGCCGCGCGAGGCGGCACAGATGGACCCGCAGCAACGGGTCCTCCTCGAGCTGGTGTGGCACGCGGCGGAAGATGCCGGCATTCCGGTGAGCCGGCTCGCGGGCAGCGCGACCGGGGTTTATATCGGCGCCTCGACGACCGACTATCGCGATTTGCGGACCGGCGATCCCGCGAGCGGCGACTCGTATTTCATGACCGGCGGGACGCTCAGCATCCTCGCCAACCGCATCTCCCATGTCTTTGACCTGCGCGGGCCGAGCCTGACCCTCGACACCGCGTGCTCGTCATCGCTCGTGGCATTGCACCAGGCCTGCGAAGCGATTCGCGACGGGCATATCGCGAGCGCGATCGTCGGCGGCATCAACCTGCTGCTCGCGCCCTACCCGTATCTCGGCTTCTGCCAGGCCGCGATGCTGTCGCGCCGCGGCCGCTGTTTCGCCTTCGACGAGCGCGCCGACGGCTATGTGCGCGGCGAAGGCGGCGGCGTCGTGATCCTGAAGCCGCTGCCTCAAGCGGTGGCCGATGGCGACCGGATCCGCGCGGTCATCCTCGGCACCGGCGTCAATTCCGACGGGCATACGATCGGCCTGTCATTGCCGAGCGAAGGGGCGCAGGCCGATTTGATCCGCGCGGTTTACGACCGCGCCGGCATCGGCCCCGACGATCTGGCGTTCTTTGAAATGCACGGCACCGGCACGCCCGCGGGCGACCCGATCGAGGCCGCCGCGGTCGGGCACGCCCTCGGCCAGGCGCGGCATGCGCCGCTGCCGATCGGCTCGGTCAAGAGCAACATCGGTCATCTCGAGCCGGCCTCGGGGATGGCAGGGCTGATCAAGACGGCCCTGGCACTCGAGCACGGCATCGTGCCGCCGACATTGCACTGCGAGACGCCGAACCCGGCAATTCCGTTCGACGCCCTCAATTTGCGGCTGATCCGCGGGGTTGAAGCGATCGCGCCCGGAAGCTGCGCCGGGGTCAACTCGTTCGGCTTCGGCGGCACCAACGGACATGCCGTGCTGCGCGCGGCGCCGCAGCGAGAGCCGCAGGCCCGCTCCGAAAGCGGCCGGCTGCCGCCGCTGGTCATTTCGGCACGGACCGAAGCCGCGCTGCAGGCATTGGCGCGAAGCTGGCATGACGTGCTCGCCGCGGCTCCGCCGGAGCGCGCTCCCGCCTTGTTGCGCGCCGCCGCCCGGCAGCGCGACCAGCACCCGCAGCGGCTCGTGGCGCTAAGCGCAGACAAGACTGAGACCGTCGCGGCGCTCGCCGATTTCGCTGCCGGCATCGACACCCCGGCGGTGGTTAGCGGAACCGCGCTGCGCGACGCCAGGCTCGCCTTCGTGTTCTCGGGGAACGGCGCGCAATGGCCCGATATGGCGCGTGACACCTATCACGCGAGCGCCGCCTTCCGCGACGCGGTCGGCGAGGCCGACGGCACGCTGCGGCCGGCTCTCGGCTGGTCGGTCGCCGAAGCGATCGGGCGCGGCGCCACCTCCGAGCAACTGGCGCGGGCCGATGTCGCGCAACCGCTGCTGTTTGCGATCCAGGTCGGCATCGTCACCGTGCTGCGGGGTCTTGGGGTCGAGGCCGCGGGCCACATCGGCCACAGCGTCGGCGAGATCGCCGCTTCCTGGGCCGCGGGCGCCTTGTCGCTGGCGCAGGCCGGGCGTGTCGTCGTGGCGCGCAGCCGTCAGCAGGAGCGCACGCGCGGCGACGGCCGCATGGCGGCGCTGGCGTTGGGCGCCGATGCGGCGCGCGAATTGCTCGCCGAACTCGGCAGCCCGCTCGAAATCGGCGCGATCAACGCCACCCAGGCCGTCACCGTGTCGGGCGCCGGCGCGGCGATCGACCGCCTGGGCGCCGAAGCGCGCCGGCGCGGCGTGGCGTTTCGTGCGCTCGATCTCGATTTCGCCTTCCATTCCGCTGCGATGGACCCGATCCAGGGCGATCTGCTCGCGGACCTCGCCGGGCTGTCGTCGAGCGCGCCGAAGGACCTGCTGGTATCGACCGTTACCGGCGAGCCGGTCGTCGCCGGTCTGCTCGGCGCCGATTACTGGTGGAAGAATATCCGCAGCCCGGTCCGCTTTGCGGATGGAATGGCCGCGCTCGTCGATGCCGGGTTCGGCATCTTTGTCGAAATCGGCGCCAACCCGGTGCTGCAGGCCTATCTGCACGACGCATTGCGGGCGGCGGAGGGCCAGGGCCGCGTGCTGGCGACATTGGGCCGCAAGCAGGATCGCGAGGATCCGTTCTCCGGGATCGCGGCGCGCTGTCATGTTGCCGGCTCCGACATTACCGGAGCCGAACGGTTCGACGGACCGGCCGAGCGGAACGGGCTGCCCCTCTATCCCTGGCAGAAGGAGCGGTTTTGGTTCGAGCGGACGGTCGAGAACCTGATCGCGGTCGACGCGCGTTTCGATCATCCGCTGCTCGGCTTTCGGCAGCTGGGGCCGGTCGCATCCTGGCTCAATCATCTCGATCCCGAGGTATTGCCGTGGCTCGCCGATCATGCGGTGGAGGGCGTGCCCGTCCTGCCGGCCGCCGCCGTGCTGGAGATGGCGCTCGCGGTGGCGCGGTTGCGCCGCCCCGATGCGAGCGCGGTCGAGGTCGTCGATCTCGAATTGCGCCGGCCGCTGCCGTTCGACAAGGGACGCCCCCGCGAGTTGCGCACCATCGCTCCGGGCGAAGACGGCGACTGGGAATTGAGCAGCCGCCCGCGTCTGTCGGACGAGCCGCTGACCCTGCACGCCGTCGCGCGGCTCGTCACCGCCGGGGAACACCGCGCCGCGCCGCGCTTCGCCGAGCCGACAGCGACTATCGGCGAAGTCGATGCCGAAACGCTGTACCGCCTCGCCGCGCGGCTCGGGCTCGATTACGGGAGCCGGTTTCGCACCGTCCGACGCATCGAGCTGCTGGGCGACGGCGAGGCGATCGCCCATCTCGACCCCTCGATCGCCGAGGCCGCGGACGACGATTACCTGATCCATCCGGCACTGCTCGACGGCGCGCTGCAAGCCCTTCTGGCGCTGATCGCCGGCGAGGATGCCGAGATCTCCGGCTTCAGCTTTCTGCCCTGGCGTTTCGGCCGGGTGCGGATCGCCGCGCCGTTCGGGCGACCGGCATGCCGCGCTCGGCTGCGCATGACCCGCCTCGGCACAAGGTCGGCATCGGCCGATGTTGTGCTGTTCGACGCCGCCGGCGAGGTCGTCGGCGAACTCTCCGATTGCTGGTTCCGCCGGATCGAACTGAGCCGCCGCGCTTCGCCCGAGGAAAGCGCGTTGCGCATCGACCTCGTGCCGGCGCCGCTCGCCGAGGCGGCGAGCCCCGCCGTGCTCGAGCATGTCGGCGCCATCGTGGCGAGGCACCGCAGCCTGCCGGCGGAGATCATCGCCCGGAATGACGAACAGGCCCTGCTGCTCGACGCGCTGCTGGCGGCGGTCGCCCGCGAAGCGGTTCTGAGCGTGGTCGACCCCGACGTGGCGTTCACGCTCGACGACCTGGCCGCCTCCGGCGTCGTCGCACCGGATGCCGCCCCGCAACTCGCTTACCTGCTGAGCCTGCTGGCGCGTTTCGATGCGGCCTGGCAAGAGGGCGAGGTGTGGCAACTCGCGCGCACGACCGACCTTCCGGAAATTTCCGAGGTCTGGCGCCTGTTGCTCGCCGAGGCACCCGACCTCGTCGCCGAGCTTGCCCTGGCGGCGGCGGCGGCCGAGGATCTGCCCCGTCTCCTCGCCAACGGCCCGCCTCGGATCGAGCCATCGCCGGCGCCGATGGTCGAGCACCTGCTGCACGGCTCGCCGGCCAGCATCGCCGGCATCGATCTGATATGCGGCGTGCTCGGCGAGATCGCCCGGGCGTGGCCCGAGAACCGTCTGCTGCGAATTCTCGAAATCGGCGCCGATGGCGGCGTCACCCGGCGGCTGCTCGATCAACTGGCGCAATCCGATGCCGCGTTCGCCTATCGCGCGGCCAGCCCTGATCCCGACGAGGCAGCGCGGCTCGGCGCGATCTTGTCCGCGGTTGCCGGCGCCGCCGTCAGCTGCTGGTCGCCGCAGGACGCGGAGGGCGAGCTTGGCGGCGAGCGTTATGACGTCGTCCTTGCCGTCCATGCCGGCGCGCGCCAGCGCCTCGGCGAGGC
>DATLTH010000248.1:0-2665 GCA_035533695.1 Allostellaceae bacterium
TCGGTAGAGCCGGTTTCGCTCAGCGTGAATCGTCCCGACAAAGATACCGCGTGGCCGGGTCAAGCCCGGCCACGCGGTATCTTTGTCGGTCCGATTCAAGCGCTGAGCGAACCCTGTCTGGCGGCGAGCGAGGAGACCTTACGCCGCGCTCGGCTTCACCTTGTCGCGCAAGGCGGCCAGCGCGTCGGGCGTATCGATGTCGACGAGCACGCCATCCGAATCCATCTCGACCTCGCAGACGAGGTCGGCATGTTCGCCGATCAGGTGCTTGGCGCCGACATCGCCCGCCAGTTCGGCCATCTCGGGGAAAAAGCGGCTGGCCCACAGGACCGGGTTGCCGCGCTTGCCATGGCGGGTCGGGACGACGATCGCGCGGCCTTCCAATGGGTTGAACGCGGCGATCAGCTTGTCGATGTCGCGGCCGGCGATCAGCGGCATGTCGCCGAGGCAGACGATGACCCCGTCAATCGCGGGCGGCAAGGCGGCGAGCCCGGCCTTCAGCGAACTCGACAGACCCTCAGCGAAAGCCGGGTTATGCACTCGCTCGACCGGCAATTTGCCAAGCGCCATATCAACCTCATCCGCCTGGTTGCCGAGCACCGCAACGATCGGGCGCGCGTGCGAGGACAGGAGCCGCGTTGCGGTGCGCGCCACCATCGGGGTGCCGTCGATCGGCTCCAGAAGCTTGTTCGAACCCATCCGGCTCGACCGTCCGGCCGCCAGCAACAATGCGGCGATGCGCGGCCCCGGTGGGATCTTCGGCGCCGGCGCTTTCGTGGCGGGCGCCGGGCTCGCTTCGGCGCGCGGCAATGGGCGCGACGGGATCTCGGCCAAGAGGCCGCCGGCGCCCATCCGCATGATGTCGCGAGGGCCGACCGGCACCCCGGCGACCAGCCGCTCCAACACCCAGTCAAACCCGTTCATCTTCGGCGAGCGGGCGCAGCCCGGCAGCCCCAGCACTGGCGTCTCGCCGATATGGCACAGGAGCAGCATGTTGCCGGGGTCGACCGGCATGCCGAAATGGTCGATCTGCCCGCCGGCGGCGACGACCGCCTCGGGGATCACGTCGCGCCGGTCGACGATGACCGAAGCGCCGTGCACGAAAACCATGTCGGCGCCGCTGGCCACCGCGGCGGCGATGCGCCGGGCGAGGGCGGCAGCCGCATGGTCGCAGCGTTCTTCGGAGGCGAGCGTGCAGCCGAGCGCGGCGAGCCGTTGCGTTGTCACGTCGCAGGTCTTGTCGAGGATCGATTCCTTGAGGCCGGGCAGGCGGGTCTGGATCAGCGCGACGCGGCGCGGCATGAAGGCGGCAACGCGCAGCAGCTTCTCGCCATAAGCGGCGAAATCGACGGCGCGCGCCACCGCTGCTTCGGGCACCGCGAACGGGATGATCTTGACCGTCGCCACCATCTGGCGCGGCTCGACCACGGCGAAGGGCGGCAAGGTGCCGACGGTCACCGCCTCGTCGACGAGGTTGAGCCGGTCGAGGCGCTCGCGATCGAAGACGAGAACGCCCTTCGCCTCGGCGAACAGATTGGCGCGGCCGGTAAAGGCGTTGGCGGCGGCGATGTGGGGCCCGGCAATGGCGGCGGCGATGCGGGCGGCCGCCTCGTCCTCGCGCAAATCGCCGGGATCGAGCCGCGCGGCCACCACATGACCCGGCCCCGCCTCGGCGATCAGCGCAATATCGGCCGGCGACAGCACTCGGCCCTTCTTCAGCACCGCCGAGCCGAGCCGGAGGCTGTGCGCGAGGATCGCGCCTTCGGCCTCGCCGACGGGGATTTCGCCAAACCGCATCGACGCCTCCACTCCTCGTCATCCCGGCGAAGGCCGGGACCCATCGGGCAACCGCTCGAGCGGCCGACAAATGGGTCCCGGCCTTCGCCGGGATGACAATGGAAGGGGATGCGTCATCATCTCACGCCGCTTCGGCCCTTGCGGCCACATCGGCGCCCTTGCGCAACACCTGGGTCATCTCGGCGAGGATCGAGATCGCGATTTCGGCCTGCGACACCGCGCCGATCGGCAGCCCGATCGGTCCGCGGATGCGGGCGAAGTCGCGCTCGCCGAAGCCGAGCTGGGTGAGGCGTTCGAGGCGCCGCGCATGGGTGCGCTTCGAGCCGAGCGCGCCGATGTAAAAGCACTCCGAGCGCAAGGCCACGGCGAGGGCCGGGTCGTCGAGCTTGGGGTCGTGGGTCAAGGTGACGATTGCCGAGCGATGGTCGGGCTGGAGGCGCTCCAAGGCCTCGTCCGGCCAGTCGGTGGTCAACTCGACGCCGGGAAAGCGCGCCTCGGTGGCAAAGGACTGGCGCGGGTCGATGACGATCGCGCGGTATTCGGTCAAGGCCAGCATCTGGGTCAGCGGCTGGGCGATATGCACCGCACCGATGACAAAGCAGCGCCTGGGCGGGCTGAACACCTGGACAAAGACGCGGCCGGCCGGCGTGTCGAGCGTGACGTTGCGGTCGGCCCGCAGCGCGTCGCGCATCGCCGCGCGCTGCGCATCGTCGAGCGCCAGCTCGCCGCCGAAGCGGCCCTCGTCGAGCAGCAATTGCGCGCCGCTCTTCAATTCGGTGGCGAGCGCAACCGAGCGGCTGGCGCGACCGGCGGCGATTACCGCCTCGAGATATTTCGTCTTCATTCGACGCGCTCGACAAAAATTTCG
>DATLTH010000249.1:0-5667 GCA_035533695.1 Allostellaceae bacterium
GGATCTCGTCGTCCGACGGCGCCGGGTTGCGGTCGAGCAATGCCTCGGCGCGCATGATCATGCCGGCGATGCAATAGCCGCACTGCGCCGCCTGCTCGTCGATGAAGGCCTGTTGCAGCGGGCCCGGTTTGTCTGCGGTGCCGAGCCCCTCGATCGTCTTGATCGGGCGCCCTTGCAAGGCGGCAACCGGCACCAGGCAGGAAAAAACCGGCTCGCCGTCGACGAGCACGGTGCAGGCGCCGCACTGGCCGAGGCCGCAGCCGAATTTGGCGCCGTTGAGCCCGAGTTCGCCGCGCAGCGCATAGAGCAGCGGCGTTGCCGGGTCGATATCCAGGCGATGCGCGGCGCCGTTGACGGTCAAGGTGATCATGGTCGCTTTTTACTGTGGCGAATGTTGTGCACCTGGGCCGCCAGATCCGGCCATGCCGGCATATCGGCATAATGCGCCCGAATGTAGCCGAGCAGCGCTGCCAGCTGCGCATCGGTGAAGGCAGAGCGGAAGCGCGGCATCGTCGGTCCCTCCCCGCCCGCCGGCAGGATGCCGTCGAGCACGATGCGGATCGCGTTGCGCGGATCGGGCATGTTGATCGCGGTGCTGAGCGCCAAATTGATGCCGCGCGGCGTCACCATGCCGGCGCCGTCTGAGATGCCGCTGCCGGCATGGCAGACGGCGCAGGCCCCGGCGAAGAGCGTGGCGCCGAGTTCTTCGCCCGGCAAAGGCTTTGGCAGCTCCGCCTCGGCAGCCCGCGCCATCGCTGCCGTGGCGCGCTGCCGACGCGCCGGCGACGGCTCGCTCTGCTGCGCCGCGAGGTAGGCGGCGATCGCCCGCAGATCGGCCTCGTCCGCCTGCGCAAAATCGTCGATGACGGGTTGCATCGGTCCGGCGGCGGCGCCGTGCGCGACATCCCAGCCGTGGCGCAGATAGGCCAAGAGATGCGCCTTGTCCCACGGCACCGGCGCCGGCGACGCGGCATTCAACGCCGGCGCCAGCCAGCCCTCGCTCTCGCCGCCGCCGAGAGCGGCACCGGACGTTTCCGCGCCGAGCAGATTGCGCGGCGTATGACAGTCGCCGCAATGGCCGAGCGCCGCGACGAGGTAGGCGCCGCGGTTCCATTCCGCATCGTGCTGCGGATCGGGCCGGACCGGCGCGTGATCGAGAAACAGCAGGTTCCAGAACGCGATCAGCCAGCGCTTATCGAGCGGAAACATCAGATCATTCGCGTGCCGGTACGCCTCCACCGGACGGCGCGTCATGAAGAAGGCATAGAGCGCGTGGAGGTCATCGTCGCCGAGCCGCGCGTAATGGTCGTAGGGGAAGGCCGGATAGAGATGGAAGCCGCGGCGCGAAATTCCTTTGCGCATGGCGCGGTCGAATGCCGCCTCGGACCAGTGGCCGATGCCGCTGCCGGGCGCCGGGGTGATGTTGGTGCTGTAGATCGTGCCGAACGGGGTCGGGATGGGCCGGTCGCCGGTATAATCGCCGCCACCCGGCGCAGTATGGCACACATGGCAACCGCCGATCGCGGCGAGCCGCGCGCCCTTCTCGACGAGCGCCCGGTCGAACGTCGCGGGCGCCGGCGGCTCGATCTTGGCAATCAACGGCTGCTGCGACCAGACGACAAAGCCGACAAATGCGAGAAGCAGCAGGACCAAACCCGCCACGACAAGGCGCCGCATCCGCATCCCCGCTACCCGACGACCGAGGCTCAATCGAGATCCGCCACCCCGTCCCAGCGCCCGGGCGGGGTGTCGACAAAACGGTGGCAGCGCTCGGCCATCAGCGTCGCTGCCTTGTCGTCGGGCCGCAGGGCGACGGCTTCTGCGAACCGATCGAGCGCACGCGTCCACTCGCCGGCCCGGTAGGCGTCGAGCGCGCAGGCGTAGGCGGCCAGGGCATCATCCGAGATGTCCGGGCGATGCTCGACAATTTCCCAGACATCGGTCGGCTTGGTCTGGCCGCGCAACCGGACGACATCGACGCGGCGGGCGCGCGGCGCCGCTTTGAGCCGCGCCCAGGTCGTGCCGCACACCAGGATGTCCGCGCCGTAGAGCTTGGTCGCCGCTTCCATCCGCGAGGCGAGGTTGACCGAATCGCCGATCACCGTGAAATCCATGCGCTTCGGCGAGCCGATATTGCCGGTGACGACATTGCCGGTGCCGATGCCGACCCCGATCCGGATTGCCGCCTTGTTCTCGGCGGCGCGCCGCGCGTTGAGGATCTGCAAGGCCTGAAACATGTCGATCGCGGCGCGCACCGCGTTGCCGGCGTCGTTGTCGGTCGGAAAGGGCGACCCGAACAGCGCCATGATCGCATCGCCGATATACTTGTCGACCATGCCCCCCCGATTGGTGACGACATCCTCCATGAACGAGAAATATTCATTCAGCATCGACACCGTCTCGCCGGCGCCGAGCCGCTCGGCGAGCGCGGTGAAATCGCGGATGTCGGAAAACAGGATCGTCGCCTCGTGCGAGCTGCCGCCCAGCCCGCCCTCCTGGTCATCCATCAGGCGGTCGATCACCTCGTTCGGCAGATAGCGCGACATCGTGCGGCGCAATTCGTTTTCGCGCTGCAAATCCTCGATCACGATCATCGTGCCGAGCGGCGTCTGCTTGCCGTCGCGCAGCGGCACCAGCGTCAGATTGGCGCCGACCCAGGCGTCTTCGCCGTCGATATAGAATTCGCTGTTGAGAAGGAGCTTCTCGGCGCCGTCCAAACCCGAATCCTCGACCGATTGGACGACCCAGCCGTTGAGGCCATCAAAAATCTCGCCGAGCCTTCGTCCAACCGCGCTCTCTCCGTCGATGCGCAGAATCTTGCAGGCCGCCTGATTGACGAAGGTGACGACGCGCGCGAGGTCGACGGTGATGACGCCGTTGCTCAGGCTGCGCAGCATGCTTTCGTTGTACGACTTCATGCTGAGGGTCTGCTCGAACAATGCCGCGTAGTCGATCGTGATGCCCATTTGCGAGGCGAGCCCCCTCAGCCGGCGCTCGTCGGCCTCGGTAAACACGCCGCGGCGCTTGTTGAGCAGTTGCACGACCCCGACCCGGCGTCCGTCATTGCCATCGATCGGCGCGCACAAAACACTGCGCGTGCGATAACCGGTCTGCCAGTCGAGCGCCGGGTTGAAACGGGCGTCGAGGTAGGCGTCGGCGACGTTGACGATCTCGCCGGTGCGAAACGCCGCGCCGACCAGCCCAAGGCCGCTGTCGATCCGCAACTCGCGCGCGCCAAGCCCCTCGGCTTGCCTTGTGCCCAGCTCCTCGGTCAGCGGGTCGTAGGAAAAGACCGCGGCCCGATCGGCGTCGAGGACGTCGATCGCGACGGCGAGGATCTTCGACAATATCAGTTCGCGCCCGGAAAGATCTTCGGTCGGCCGGTGTTGCTCGATCAGGCGCACCGGGCCGCGGGCACCGCCCTCGCTCGCCGCCAGCACGCCGACGCGCGCCGCAAGCTCGGCGACAATCGGCGCGGCGGCCTCGGCCAGATCGCGGTCGGCATCGGTGAAATTGCCCTGCGCTTTGTCGAAGAGCTGCATGACGCCGATCACCTGGGCGCCGCGGCGCAATGCGACGCAGAGCATTTCCCGCACGGTTTCGCCCGCCGGCATCTCGCTCGCGGCGAGCCCAACGGCCGCGCGGCTCATCCCATCCATCAACACTTCTTTGCTGATCCCGCCAATCACCTCGCGCGGCGGTTCATCGCCGAGGCTGCCGTCGCCGCGCAACACCACAAAGCCGCCCCGGCGGCGCTCGCCGAAAATGAGCCGGCACAGTCGAGCGCCCACCGCATCCGCGAGACCGCTCGTCACCACCCCCAGGCTGTCGCTCGACGGGACGCGGCTCTCCATCGCCGCCCGCAACGACAGAATATCGGCGCCATGGCGGAAGATGTCGAGCAGCCGCTGCAGCGTTGCCCGCGGCTGCGCGGGTTGCGACAGCGCCGTGAATAGGGCTGCCAGGTCCGGCTGCGCCAGGCAATGCCGAACAAGCTGTTCGGCCAATCGCGCAAAGTCGAAATTGGCGGGGGTCGGCGCGCTGAGTGGCGTCCGTGGCATCACCGATCAGCCGACTGCGGCGGCCGCGGCGACGGCGCGCTCCCCGCGCAAGCGCAATAGCGGGCGCTGTTCGGCAAGGCGCGTCGCGACCGCGTCGATCATCATGCCGAGCGGCCCGATCGGCGGCAGCGGCGAGAATTCCGCATCGCCAAATTCCGTCAAACCAACGACGCGATCGCAGATCAGCGCCGCGGCCATTCCCGAGGCCTGGGTCAGCATGATGCAGCATCCCGGCGCGTCCGCCCGCTCGTCAAAAAGCCGGCGCAGGTCGATGACCGGCGCCGGATCTTCGGTTCCGTGCGCGTCGTCTGCGCCTGGCCGAAAGTCCGGCAGGATTTCGACAATGGGGCGCGCATCGAGCAGATAATGCCCGGCCCCGATCACGATCTGCAGGTAGAGGCTCACGACGCCATCCGGATTGCGGCGGCATGCGGGCGTTCGGCCGGTGGGCGTTCGGCGTGCGGGCGTTCGATGCCGTGGGCGGCGAGTTGGATCAATTCCTCGCCGTCGAGCACCAGCACGACCCTTCCGTCACCGAGCACCGACGCGCCGCCGACGCCCGGGAAGCATGCCAGTCGCGGATCGAGGTCTTTCAGGAACAGCTCCTGGCGGCGCTCAATTGCATCGACTTCGAGGCCGATCATCTGGCGGCCGTTGGTGGTGACGATCACCGGCTCCAATATCCGCTCGACCGGCGGCATCGCCCGCCGCATGCCGAGCAGGTGCGCGAGATCGTACAGCGGCAGCATCGCCTCGCGGTGCAGGATCGACCGGTGGTCGCCGATCACACGGACCGCGTCGATGGCGATTTCGGCGACGGCCAGGACATGCCGCTCGGGGATGGCGAGGTTCTGGTCGCCGACCCGCACGATCAACGCCGTTTGCAGAGCGGCGGACACCGGCAGCACCAATGTGAACACGGTTCCCCGACCGGGCTCGGAGCGCAGCGTGATGTCGCCGTTGAGACGCCGCACCGTCGCGAGGACGACGTCCATGCCGACCCCGCGCCCCGAGGTCTCGGTCACCATGCGCGCGGTCGACAGGCCCGCCTCGAAGATGAATTTGAACACCTCCGAATCCGCCAGGGCGGCGGCTTGCGCCGGCGATACCAGGCCGCGGCTGATCGCCTTGGCCCGGATCGCCTCGGCATCGAGGCCCCGCCCGTCATCGATCACCTCGAGGTGGATTTCGGAGGCACGCTGCGCGGCGCGCAGGGTCAGCCTGGCGTGCTCGGGCTTGCCCGATGCCCGGCGCTCGTCGGGCGGCTCGATGCCATGATCGAGGGCATTGCGCACCATGTGGATCAGCGGGTCGGCCAGCGCTTCGACCATGCTTTTATCGATGCGCACATCGCGGCCTTCGAGCACAAGTTCGACCGACTTGCCGTGCTGCTGCGCGAGATCGCGCACCATGCGCGGCAGCCGATTGAACACGACATCCACCGGCACCACCCGCAGCTCGAGGGCGCTCTGGTGCAAGCGGCTCAGACGCCCGGAGATCTGCTCCTCGGATTGCAGCAAGCGACGATCGCGCTCCCGAAAATCCTCAAGCATCGCCAGAAATTCGCTGCGCAGATCGCGCGGCAGGCGTTCGGCAAAGGTCCGGG
>DATLTH010000250.1:0-3712 GCA_035533695.1 Allostellaceae bacterium
ATGAGGCCGCCGACCATGCCGCGATCAACGCCGGCGATCTCGCTGCGCTCGCCGCCCATCCGCGCGTCGTCGGCATCGGCGAGACCGGGCTCGATTATCATTACGACCACGGCCCGCGCGACCTGCAGGAACTTGTGTTCCGCGCGCATATCGAAGCGTCGCAAGCGAGCGGGCTGCCATTGATCATCCACGCCCGCGCGGCCGACGATGATGTCGCGCGCATCCTGCGCGAAGAGCGGCCGCCGCCCGGCGTATTGCATTGCTTCAGCAGCGGGCGCGCGCTCGCCGAGGCGGCGCTTGAGTTCGGCTTCTACATTTCGATCTCCGGCATCGTGACGTTCCGCAACGCCGAGGAGTTGCGCGCGATCGTGCGCGATCTGCCCTTGGATCGGCTGCTCGTCGAGACGGACGCGCCGTATCTCGCTCCGGTGCCGTATCGGGGAAAGCGCAACGAGCCGGCCTATGTCGCCGCCACCGCCGCGGCGGTCGCCGCGCTGAAGAGCATTGAGCCGGCCGAACTCGCCCGGGCCACGACCGACAATTTCTTTCGCCTGTTCGGCAAGGCGACGCGGCCGGCGGCATGAAGGTCACCGTGCTTGGCTGCGGTGCGTCGTGGGGCGTGCCGGCAATCGGCCCGGACTGGGGGCGCTGCGACCCGACCGACCCGCGCAACCGGCGGCGCCGCTGCTCGCTGCTCGTCGAGAGCAGCGGCGCGGCATTGCTGATCGACACCTCGCCCGATCTGCGCGAACAATTGCTCGACGCCGGCGCCGCCCGCCTCGATGCGGTGTTGCTGACCCACGCCCATGCCGATCATCTTCACGGCATAGATGACATTCGCATCGTCAACAGGTTGATCGGGCGTCCGTTGCCGCTTTACGCCAACGCCGAGACGTTGGCCGAGGTCGAGCGCCGCTTCGGCTATGTGCTGGAGCCGGCGGTTCCGGGAAAGCCGCTGTACCGTCCGGCGTTGGTGCCACATCCGATTGTCGGCCCGTTCGTTGCGGCGGGCATGGAGGTGGTG
This sequence comes from Allostellaceae bacterium, assembly GCA_035533695.1. Classification (GTDB taxonomy): domain Bacteria; phylum Pseudomonadota; class Alphaproteobacteria; order ATCC43930; family CGMCC-115725; genus DATARH01. The sequence continues at coordinate 1,025 of DATLTH010000250.1, forward strand.
CCGTTCAACCAGCATCACGGGTTCATGAACACGCTCGGTTTCCGCATCGGGGCGCTGGCGTATTCGACCGACGTTACCGAACTCGACGAGGACGCCTTCGCGGCGCTTGCCGGGATCGAATTGTGGATCGTCGATTGCCTGCGCCGCCAGCCGCATCCGACGCACAGCCATCTGGCCAAGACGCTGGCCTGGATCGAGCGGGTGCGGCCGCGCCGCGCGGTATTGATCCACATGGACCAGAGCCTCGACTACCGCGAACTGTCGGCCGAATTGCCGCCCGGCGTCGAACCCGGGTGCGACGGCCTCACGATCGAATTGGGGGACCCGATAGGCACTGGGTGCGCTCGTCCGATAGATTGCGGCTCGTCTGCAGAACCAGCGTCTTGAACATCGAACGCAAAATGCCTGCGGAATCAATGTCGTGAAACGTCGTTCTGACGGTTGAAATGGATCGATGCGATTCATATACTCCGCGCCCGTCGTAGACGGCGTTTGGGGAGAGTGATGCGTCCGGACTTGCCGCCCGATTATCGTCCCTCCGACGACGAAGAGTTTATGAACCCGGTCCAGGCCGAGTATTTCCGACAAAAGCTGTTGCGCTGGCGCGCCGAACTCCTGGCCGACTCGTCGGGCACCTTGCGTCACCTCAAAGAAGAGAGCTTGCTGAAGCCCGATTTGACGGACCGCGCCTCGCTGGAAACCGAACGGGCCATCGAGCTGCGCACGCGCGATCGTGAGCGCAAGTTGATCTCGAAGATCGATGCCGCCCTGGCCCGCATCGACATGGGCACATACGGCTATTGCGAGGAAACCGACCAGCCGATCGGTCTGCGCCGGCTCGAGGCGCGGCCGATCGCAACCCTGTCGATCGAGGCGCAGGAGCGGCACGAGCGCCTCGAGCGCACCTATCGTGACGAATAGCCCGGCATAGACCACTGACATAGAGGCCTGCTTGCTCGCTTGCCGTTCGTGCGTCGGGCGAGCCGATCGGTAGGCGACCGACAGCCCCGTATCGTGCTATCTATGATCGGGAGGAAAACGAGGCGGGACGCAGATCATGGTCGTCGATGCCGGTCGCGCCCGCCGCTCGACGAGCTGGGCCGCCGAGCGCCGGCAGCCCGGATGGATCGGGCTGCTCAGCAATGCCGCGCTGATCCTTGCCCTGACCGGCCTTGGGGTCGCCGTCCTCTACGGCGCTCAGGTATTCTCCAGTGCGAATGTTGCGGCGGCGGCGATCTCGATCGTCGCGGTGTCGGGATTTGTCGGGGTTGCCGCCGGCGTCGCGCACCGGATGCAAACCTCACTGGGCGGACGCGTCGATATTCTGAGCCAGGCGCTCGATACCTCGCCCGATGCGCAGCTGATTCTCGGCCCGGACGGCCGGGTCGCCTACGCCAATACCGCCTTCCATGATCTGTTCCCCGAATCCGGCGGGCCGGCGCTCGCGCGCATCGCCGCGGCGCTCGCCGATCACGAGTCGAGCGCGGAATTCGACCGGCTGCGCAGCCGGGCCGCCTCCGGAACCCGGGGCATCGCCGCGCTGCCGCTGCACGATTCGCGGGGCGCCGCCGTTGGCTGGTTCAACATCGCGGTAACCCCGATTGCCGGCCGGCCCGGCTACAGTTTCTGGAACATCCAGGATGATACCGCGCGCCACGAGATGGAGGCGGTGATCCGCGACGAGCGCAACAAGCTCGTCGAATTCCTCGACGGCGCGCCGATCGGCTTTTATTCGGTCGATGCGGCCGGCCGGTTTCTGTTTGTCAACCGGACCCTGGCCACCTGGCTCGGCAGCACGCCCGCCGACATCGTCGGCAGCGACACGCGGATGCACGATTTCCTGGCCAACCCGCCTCCCGCCGGAACGGCACCGGCCGATCCCTTCGGCCGCAGCGACGGCGGACCGCGCGGCGAAGTGGTGTTGAAAAGTCGCGACGGGCGCGCCATCCACGCCTCGATCGGCCAAAGCACGGCCGGCGAAGGGGATGAATTGCGCACCCGCTCGGTCGTGCGCGACCTGACGCCCGAGCGCCAGTGGGAGACCGCACTCAGGCTGTCGCGCGAGCGCTTTCAGCGGTTCTTTTCCAATGCCCCGGTCGGGATCGCGCTGATCGACCGGTTCGGCCGGCTCGAGGAGGCCAACCGGGCGCTCGGCGATTTGCTCGGCGCCCCGCCGCAGGATTTGATCGGCGAGCCGCTGATCGGCTTCCTGGGCGAGGAGGATCGGCGCGAGATCGCGGTCAAGCTGGCGGCGGCGGCTGACGGATCGGGCCATTCCGGCCCGGTCGAGGTGCATATCAAGGGCCCGCGCGACCGGACCGGCGTCGTGTTCCTGTCGCGGCTCGACGGCGCCGAGGGCGGCGACAGCGGGCTGATGCTGCATTTCATCGACGTGACCGATCAGCGCAACCTCGAAGTGCAGTTCGCCCAGTCGCAGAAGATGCAGGCGGTTGGCCAGCTCGCCGGCGGCGTCGCGCACGATTTCAATAATCTGCTGACCGCGATGATCGGGTTCTGCGACCTGCTCTTGATGCGTTTCCGGCCGGGCGACCCGTCCTTTGCCGACATCATGCAGATCAAGCAGAACGCCAACCGGGCCGCCAATCTGGTGCGCCAGCTGTTGGCCTTTTCGCGGCAGCAGACGTTGCAGCCGCGCATTCTCGACATCACCGACGTGCTGGTCGAGCT
>DATLTH010000251.1:0-2219 GCA_035533695.1 Allostellaceae bacterium
ACGGCGGCAATCATGTTGAGGGCTTGCCCGACAGCCGCCGCGGCCTGGCGAATCGCCATTACCATCGGGGCGAACAGCGCCATCACCGTCGAGGCAAAGGCCATGATCTGGTCTTTGCCGCGCACCAACGCAGCCGCCAGACCCTCGATGAATGGCGCGAAGGCGCCCGCCATCTGATCGCCGACCTGGTTTTTCAGCGACTCGACGACCTGGCCGAGCTCTCCCATCGCGACATTGAAGCGGCCGGCCATCGCCTGATCGACCGGCGTTAGTTCGAGACCGAAACTCTTGAAGCGCTCCGCCGCCTGATCGAGCCCAGCCGTTCCAAGCCGCAACAGAGGGTCAAGCTTTACCCATTGCTCGCCGAACAAATGCATGGCCGCCGCGGAGCGCTCCGCCGGGTTTTGGATGGCGTCGAGCGCATCGGCCACGGTGCCGAGCAGGCGGTACATATCCGGGAGGCCAGAAGCCCCCGGGGCGATCTCGCCCATGGCCTGCTGCAGCAGGCCGACACCGGCGCGCTGAATCGGGTTCGCCCGCTGCTCGTCCGAGATCTGTTTCTGCCGCGCCTCTTGGCGCTTCTGCGCCTCGGCTTGCGCCGCCTTTTCTTGGGCGAGCTGCTGCTCGCGGGCCAGGTCCGCTATATGCTGACGGGCTTGCGCGGCGCGCCGTTCGGCCTCGGCGACGGCATGCTCGGCGCTCGTTATCCGCAGGGCGGCATCGTTGCGGGCGCGGTCGGCGGACGTGGAATAGATCGACTCCTCGGTCGGCGAGATCGACGTGGAGCCGTAGGCCGAGAACGCCGCTTCCCGCGCCCGGGTCAAAGCCCGTTGTGCTGCCTCCACGCCGCGGTCGGCGTTCGCGACAAGCCCCGTAAGCGGGTCGGAGGCGTCGCGGAATTGGCGCGCCGAGCGCTCCGCCGCGAGGCCGGCTTCCTCGATCGATGTCCGAAGCTCATCCTGCTTCAACGCAAGCGCCGCCGAGTCATCCGCGTGTAGATGCTGCTGCTCGGCGAGCCGTTCGCCTTGGACCTTGGCGCGACCCGCAGCATCGCCGAGACGAGCCATCGCCTGGGAAAGAACATCCTGGCCGATGCCAAGAGATGCCGCGGCGTATTTCAAGCCCTCGAAATGCTCGACCGTCGTTCCGAGTGCGGCGGCCTGGTCTTGAATTTCGCGCGTCGCCTCGGCGGCCGACTTGCTAAAGGCGAAGAAGGCGCCGGTCGCGGCGACGACACCGATCGTCAACCCTTCCCAACTTTCGCCGGCGCGTTTAATGGATGCACCAAGTGTAGCGAACATTTGGCCGCGCTGGCCGCGCTGAAATTCATCAAAAAGCGAGATTAGTCCCTGGCCGGCGACCTCAGTTCCTGCGAATTCTTCGCCGGTACGCTTAATCGCTTGGCCGATACTCTCGATGCCCGCGGCCGTAGCGGTGCCGACACCAACGCTGCCGATGGCCGCCGATGCCTCGCGGACTCGCGCAACCGCGGCGCCGACCGAGGCGAGGCCGGCCGCACCGGCACCGCCGGCGGCGGACAGCAACGCCATGGACCTCGCGCCGGCGGCGGCGATAGCGTCAAGCTGCGCCTTGACGGCCGAGGCGCCGTCGAGCGCGATTCGCAAAGTGATCGCCGAGCTTGCCATCGCGTCTACAACTCCCCCATGGCGGCGATCGAGGCGCTCAGCGCCTCAGCCGCCGCCGCCGGGTCCGGCGCACCCGGCGCCACCAACGCGCGCCTCGCTGCCCGCAGTCGCATAGTCACCGCATCATCGGGGCGCCCCGCCGCCCGGAGCGCCAAATCGATGTAGCCGACCAACTTGCGCCGCAGCGCAACGGCCTGCCGGCCGACCTCCAGAAGCTCGCGGCGTGCGGCCTCAATTTGAGGCCCGCGCGGCAGTGCTGGGTCAAACGGCGGCAGCATCACGCCGCCCGGATTACAAAACTGCTGATCCGGATCGGCCGGCCGCGCGTGATCTCCTCGCTATCGAGATGGATTACGCCGTCGCCGCCGATCCGGCTAACGTCGATGTCAACGATAGCGCGGCCGTCGGCGGCCGAGAGCCGTGCCCATTCGGCCCGGCCGGAGGCGCGGGCGGACTTCTCCTCGCAGATAGGCGCGAAGACTAAAGCGCCGTCGATCGCAAGGGGCGCGCACGGGAACGAGAAGGTCAGGACGCCGAGCAACACCGCGTCGGCAGGATCATCCGTGCTCAGCG
>DATLTH010000252.1:0-4033 GCA_035533695.1 Allostellaceae bacterium
ACACGGTCTCGGGCGCCACCAGCGTCGCGCCCGCCTCCATCGCGCGGCGCCGCAGCCGCTGCTGCATCAGTGCTTCGGCATCGGCCAATTCGGCGCGCGTGTTGACCCCCAGCAATTCCTCGGCCGGCAATTCGGCGACCCGGCACGCAAGGCCCTCGGCGCGGGCGATGGCGACGATGTCGGTCAGATAAAACTCGCGCTTCGCATTGTCGTTGCCGATTCGGTCCAACAGGTCGAACGCACGGCGCGCGTCGAGCGCCATGATGCCGCCGTTGCACAGCCCGATCGCCCGCTCGGCGGCGCTGGCATCCCGCGCCTCGACGATACGTTCGAGCGCGCCGTCGCCACCCAGCACGAGGCGGCCGTAGGGCGCCGGGTCCACCGGCCGCATGCCGGCGACCGCGACCGCCGCCGCCGGCGTGCGCCGCCGCGTGTCGAGCAGCGTCGCGATGGTTGCCGACGCAAGCAACGGCGCATCGCCGTACAGCACGAGAATGTCGTCGATGTCGCCGCGGCCGATCGGCTCGGCGAGAGCCTGCCGGGCGGCGCGCACCGCGTCACCCGTCCCGCGCGGCGGGGATTGCATCACGGTCGGCACCGGCATGACCGCGCGGGCCACCGAATCGCCGTCGCGGCCGAGCACGACAATCGTTGCCGCCGGATCGAGCGGCAGCAGGGCGTTGATCACGTGCCGAATCATCGGCATCCCGGCAATTTCGTGCAGCACCTTGGGGCATGCCGAGTTGAGACGCGTGCCCTCACCGGCGGCGAGAATGATGGCGGCGAAGCGGGACCCGCTCATGACAGGACTCGAAGCGAACGAAACGCGATCACAATCAGCAGGGTTGCACGGTCCGCCCCGCTCTGCCAACACACAGATTGTTGCCGAGTATTAAGACGGCGCAGAGCTGGCGGCGATGGCGGATTTTCTGTTGGTCTTCGACCTCGACGGCACATTGATCGACAGCGTGCCGGATTTGACCGGCGCGCTCAACGAGCTGTTGCGCGAGCATGGCCATCTGCCGCTGTCGCCGGCCGAGGTCGCGCCGATGGTCGGCGACGGCGTCCCGGCGCTGGTCGCCCGCGGCTTTGCGGCGCGCGGCGGCACGGCAGCCGAGGCGAACGCCGCGCTGCCCCGTTATGTTTCGCTGTACGAGGCGCGCGCGACAAAGCTGACCCGGCCCTATCCCGGCGTTCGCGATACCTTGCTGGCATTGCGCCGGCGCGGCTACCGGAATGCGGTGTGCACCAACAAGCTGCAGCACTCGACAATGCTGGTGCTGGCGGCGCTCGATCTCGAGGGGCTGTTCGACGGCGTCGCCGGCGGCGATCGCTACGCCGTCAGGAAACCCGATCCCGGCCATCTGCTCGGCCTGATCGGCGAACTCGGCGGCACGCCGCAGCGCGCCGTAATGATCGGCGACAGCGAGAATGACGCGGCCGTCGCGCATGCCGCATCAGTGCCCGTTGTGCTGATGCGTTATGGCTACGCGAGGGTCGACCCGGCGACGCTCGGCGGCGTCGCGGTCCTCGACCGTTTTGCCGACTTGCCGCAGACCCTGGAGCGCCTCGGGCTCACTCCATAAAGGCAAGATTGACGCCGCCGCCGTGCAGTTCGGCGAGATAGGCGTCGACCGTGCCGAACTGCGTCTCGAGCTGCATCCGCACCGGCACCATCAGATCGCCGGGCACCAGCTTGGCGTACCAGATCGTTCCCGCTCGGGCGCCCTCGTCCTTGTCCGGCTGCACGATGCCCGGCCAATATTGCCGTCGCATCCGGCACGCGATCGTGTTGCCGGAGAACTTCTGGCCCCCGGCCGGCGCCAGCGCCTGCTGCCCGGCGTCGGTGAAAACAAGATCGTAGGCGTGGCGGCCGTCGAAGACGCGCACGGTCAGGGTGCAGCTTCCGGTGCGGGCGACCTGGCGTTCCAGCCGGAGATAGGCGGTCAGGTTGTCGACCGTGCCGGCCACCGCGGCGAGCGGTATTGGTGGCGCCGGCGGCGGGGTCGATCCGCTGTCGATGGTGCCGTTGGGATGGTAATCGACTCGGCTGTGGCGATCGACGCCGCCGCGACTGGTGTCGTTGCGGAACCAGTCGGGCAGCGCCGAACCTGGAACAAGCCGGCCGTGCACCTCGGAATGGCTGGATACGCTGTCGAACACGTTGGCCATGCCCTTTGTCGCGTAATCGACGGTAATGGCGTAGCGACCGCCGTTTTCCTCGGTGCTGCTGTGCAGGGTCAGAATATTGATCCCGGCAAACCCGACCACCTCAAACCGCGTCGTAATCCGCTCGTCCGCATGTCCTGGCGCTGACAATGACGCGAGCGCCAAAAGCGCCAGCAACACGGCGCGCAACGATGTCGATGTGGCCGCAGCAATCATCGGCCGATCGTCTCAGACCCGGCGACGGTCGTCCAGCGCCCTCGCCTTGACAGGGTTGCGGGCGGCCTCCTAAATGCCGCGAGCCGGAATCCGGGCTTCGGGACGGGCGCGTAGCTCAGCGGGAGAGCACTGTCTTCACACGGCAGGGGTCACTGGTTCAATCCCAGTCGCGCCCACCACGATTTCGGAGCACTCGATGTTCCGATGGAGGCGACAATGCCCGACGAGCTGCAACTCATCGATCGCCACCGCGACCCCTATGCCTGGGCGCTCGAACAGGCCGCACTGCTGCGGCGTGGGGCGGCCGGGCTGCCGGCCGGGCTCAAGGCGATCGATGCCGTCGCCCTGCGGGAATTCCTCGATGAGTGGGCCGAAGACATGTTGTCCACAGTGCGCAGCCAGCTGGTCAACCTGATGGCACACGCCGTCAAGGCGGCCCTGTCGCGCAATCCCGATGTCGTCGGGCATTGGCGCAGCGAGTGCATCGAATTCCACGACCGCCTCGTCGATGCCTACCGCCCATCGATGCACGAGCGGATCGACATGGCGAGCCTGTGGCGGCGCGCCTGCCGCAAGGTCGATGCGAGCTTCGCCGATCACGGTGAGCCGAAGCCGAAGCTGCCGGCGGACTGCCCGTTCACGCTCGACCAGCTGATCGACCCCGATCTCGACCTCGACAGCCTCGTCGCTACCCTGGCTGACCGATGAGGCGAATGGGATCAAACGCTCGTTTCCGCCCCGAAGCTGTCACGCACGCCCGGTTTGCGACAGAAACCGAGATGAAAGCCGCCGCCTAATCGCCAGCAACTGCCGAACAGTCGCAACGGAGGAACCCCATGCGCCAAGCCGTCATCGTCTCCACCGCCCGCACCCCGATCGGGCGGGCGTTTCGCGGTGCCTTCAACGAAACCATGCCGCAGGCGCTGGCCGGGCATGCGATTGCCGAAGCGGTGAAGCGGGCAGGGGTTGCCCCCGCGGAGATCGACGACGTGATCATCGGCGCGGCGATCCAGGCGGGCGCGCAGGGCTTCAACGTCGCCCGGCAGAGCGCGCTCAGGGCCGGATTGCCCGACAGCGTGCCGGCGATGTCGTTGGACCGGCAATGCTCGTCGGGGATGATGGCGATTGCGACCGCCGCTAAGGAGATCATCGACGACGGCATGCAGATCGCAGTGGGCGGCGGCGTCGAATCGGTGTCGTTCGTCCAGGGCGACAAGATGATCCGCACCCGCGGCGACGACCCCGAACTGATGGCGCACATCCCCGCCCTCTACATGACGATGATCGAGACCGCCGAGATCGTCGCCGAGCGCTACAACATCTCGCGCGAGGCGCAGGACGAATATTCGCTGCGCTCGCAGCAGCGCACCGCCGCGGCGCAGCAAGCCGGGCGCTTCGACGACGAGATCGTGGCGTTGCCCTCGGTCATGAAGGTCACCGACCGGGCGACCGGCGAAACGTCGATGAAGCCGGTGACGCTCGGCAAGGACGAAGGCAACCGTCCGGACACCAATCTCGAAGGCCTCGCGGCCCTGAAGCCGGTGTTCAAGGACGGCCAGCGCATCGCGACGGGAAAATTCATCACCGCCGGCAATGCTTCGCAACTGTCGGACGGCGCTTCCGCCGCGGTCTTGATGGAGGAGAGCGA
>DATLTH010000253.1:0-2576 GCA_035533695.1 Allostellaceae bacterium
TCCGACGGCTCGTCCCAGGCGTCGCCCCGGCGGCGCAGCGCGCCGGTAAAGTTGGGCGGGCGCTTTTCGTTGAACGCCTGGCGCCCCTCTTCGCCGTCGGTCGTCACCTGGATCAAGAGGTTGTTGATCAGGTTCTGCACATGCCAGGCCTGGTCGGTCGGCAGGTCGCCGAAGCGCACGACAAATTCCTTCATCATGCGCAATGCCACCGGCGGCATCCTGACGATATGGCGGGCGATCGTTTCCGCCCGCTCCATCAATTGCGCGTGCGGCACTACCTCGTTGACGAGCCCGATGCGGAGCGCCTCGGCGGCATCGACCGGATCGTCGGTCAGCAGCATCTTCATCGCGTCGATGTAGCGCAGCTGCTTAACGAGCAGGCTGGCGCCCGGCCCGTGACCCAGCCAGCCCTGCGTCGTCAGGGCGAACTTGAACCGCGCGTGCTCGGCGCTGGCGATGCGGATATCGGTCGACGACAACAGGATGTAGAGGCCGGCGCCTGCGGCCCAGCCGTTGACCGCGGCGATAACCGGCTTCCACACCCGCGGGTAATGGTCGCCCATGCGGCCGTCGACCCCGGTCTTCTGCCCGTGCACGCTGCCGGCGAGCGGCCAGAAGATGCGCTGGGTGCGCAGGTATTCGCGTTCCTCGGGGGTGATGTTCTTGCGCGGCGCGAGATTGTGGCCGCCGCAGAAATGCCGGTCGCCGGCGCCGGTCAGGATCGCGCAGCGGATGTCGCGATCCTCCCACAGATCGATCCAGGCGGCTGAGATCGCATCCGAGGTCTCCTTGTCGAGGATGTTGGCCTTGGCCGGATTGTTCAGCGTGATGTAGGCAACGCCGTCGCGCTTGTGATAATCGATCGCCAAATTCGCTCTCCCTGGCTGGTGCTGATAGCTGCGGCGGACAAGCCGAAAGCGACCCGCCTGGAGGGGCGCCGCACGCCGGAGGACCCTTCGTAAACCGCATTGCAGTCTGGCGCACGTTCCGTCAAAACCGCCCGATCGGTCTCGGGGTGGAACTGTCCCAATATGTCGGTATTACGCGGGCTCGAAATTGTGCAAATCGGCGATGGCTTGGCGGCGGCCGTTTGCGGCCGTCTGTTTGCCGATGCCGGCGCCCGCGTCGCCTGCGTCAACCCCGGTGGTTCGGGCCCGCTCGCCCACCATCTCAATCATGGCAAGACCGTCGTTTCGGGTGATGCGGCGGCGCGCGCCGCGATTGAAGCTGCCGACCTGATCGTCTGTGAAGGACGCCCCTCGGACCTGCGCGCGCGGCAATCCGATCCCGGCGCCCTGCGCCGGATCAATCGGGTCGCCGCGATTGTCGCGATCTCGCCCTTCGGCCTGACGGGACCGAAGGCCGATTGCCCCGCCACCGATCTGACGTTGTTCTTCGCCAGCGGGGTTGCGCGGATGCTGACCGGCCAGGTCGACGATCTGGACGAGCCGCCGATCCGTCCGGTCGGCGAACAGTCCGCCTTTATTGGCGGGATCACCGCGGCCTGCGCCGGCATGCACGCGGTGCTGGGCGGTGCGGGAAGCCGTGGGGCGATAATCGACGTGTCGATCCAGGAAGCGCTGGCCACGCTGACAATCACCGAACTGGCGCGCGCCGGCTTGTCCGGCAGGAGCTGGCCGCGCAAGCGACTGGCGGACGGCAACGGCGCCACGGTCTGCATCCTGCCGGCTCGCGACGGGTACGTTGCAATCTCGCCGCGCGACGATCATCAGTGGGCAGCCTGGCTCGGGGTCATGGGCTCGCCGGATTGGGGCAAGGACCCGCGTTTTGGCGCCAAATCCGACCGCGTAGCCAATTGGGACGCGCTCTACGCGCTAATGTCGGCGTGGAGCCGACACTCCGACAAGCAGGCGATCGCCGGCATGGCTCAGGCCGCGCATGTCCCGAGCTTCCCGCTGCGAGCGCCCGCGGAACAGCTCAAATCGCCGCAGCTCGCCCATCGCAAATTTTTTCGACGCCTCGATATCGGCGACCAGACAGTCGCGGTGCCCGGACCGCCGTTCGGGCTGCGGATCGCGAAAGGCGAACACGAACAAGCCGCCGATCGCCAAAGCGATGGCCCGATGCCGCTGGCCGGCATCCGAGTTCTGGATTTCAGCTGGGTCATCGCCGGGCCGACGGCGACGCGCTATCTCGCCGCGATGGGCGCGGAAGTCGTCAAGGTGGAGGCCCCTGGGCGCGGCGATCCCGGCCGCGGATCCGAGTTGCATACCGTGCTCGGCCAAGCCAAGCGCGCGATCGTGCTCGACCTGAAAAGGCCGCAGGCCATCACCGTCGCCCGCGCGCTGGCCGCGAAATCGGATGTGCTGGTCGAGAATTTTGCGACCGGCGTCATGGACCGGCTGGGCCTTGGCGCCGAGGCGCTGCGGGCGGTCAACCCCGACCTGGTCTATATCTCGGCGTCGGGTCTGGGGCGCACCGGGCCGGAGGCGCGCGCCGTCGCCTACGGCACTCTGCTGCAATGCTATGCCGGTTTCGCCGGGCTGAACCGCCACCCCGACATATTGCCGCGCGTCGGCCTCGCCTGGCTCGACCCGATGTGCGGGTTGATGCTG
>DATLTH010000254.1:0-6516 GCA_035533695.1 Allostellaceae bacterium
CATTGCGATGGATAATAGCCATCTCAATGCTTGAGATGGCCAGATAATTGGAGAATTTCCATGTCACTCGCGCAGCCTGCAAGAGTGATCTCTGCCGCCATCTTCTGCGCGGCGGCCGGATTCGCATCCGCATCCGCATCAGCCCGTCGGGGCTGGCAATCGCGCGGCGCTTTTCATGTTGCGGATCGGGAGTGACAGACATGGATAAGGATCGGATCGCGGGCTCCGCGAAACAGGTCAAAGGCTCGGTGAAGGCGGCCGTCGGCAAGGCCGTGGGCGACACCAAGTTGCAGTCGGATGGCGAGGCCGAGCAGACCACCGGAAAGATCCAGAATGCCGTAGGCGGCTTCAAGGATAAGCTCCGGGACATCGTCAAGAAATAACCCAAGCTATCTTCATAACCAAGCATTTAGGGAGTGGAAAATGAGTATATTCTACATTATCGGCGTCGTGGTCGTCGTTATCTTCGTCGCAGGTTACATGGGCGTTCATATCTAAACGACAACGGAGGGCATGAAAATGTCTGGCGAAAGTCTTCTTGTGATCCTGTTCGTCGGCCTGGTTGCCGGCTGGCTGGCGGGTCAAGTGGTAAGCGGGACGGGTTTTGGGATCATTGGTGATCTCGTCGTCGGGGTTATCGGCGCCCTCATTGGCGACTGGCTGCTGCCGCGGGTCGGGATCGCTTTCGGTGCCGGAATCGTTGCGGCGATCGTGGATGCGACCATCGGCGCGATCGTGCTGCTGCTCGTCGTAAAGCTCGTCCGCGGCGGCAGCGGTTGGCAAGGCAACAGCTGGGGCCGTCGCTGGGGCGGTTGGGGCAGCCGTCGCTGGGGCCACCGTTAGTCGCTGTGGTAGCACGTGGAGTTCGCGCGCCGCTCAGAGGCAGGCGCGCATCGCCGCGGCCGTTTCGGTCGCGGCGCGGGTCATCAGGCTGAGGTCGCTGCCCGGCAAGACGAGCCGCACCCCCATCCCGATGTAGCGGCGCAAGAGCGCCTCGTCGGCGATGCCGCCGACCCCGGCGAATTTGCCGTGCGCCTGGCAGGCGTCGCACACGCTCTGATAGGCGGCGGCGATGCGCTCGTCGGCGAAAGCGCCCGGGATGGCGAGTTCCATCGCCAGATCGTTGGTGCCGATCAGCAGCGAATCGATGCCGGGCACCGCGGCGATTGCCGCGGCGTTGGCGATCGCGGTCGGGGTTTCGAGCATCACGACGACCAGCGTTGCGGCGTTGATCGCGGCGCAGGTCTCGGCGAGGCCGACTTGCTCGTAGCCGAAATGCGGCAAGCCGCCGGCCACCGAGCGATGGCCGTGCGGCGGGTAGCGCAATGCCTGCGCGATCCGCTGCGCCTCCTGCGCCGTGTCGACATGCGGCACGACGATGCCGAGCCCGCCGCCGTCGAGAAACCTCGTCGCCAGCCACAATTGCCCGGCCGGCACCCGCGCCACCGGGGCGATGCCGGCGCCGAGTGCGGCGACCGCGATCTGCACCGCGGGGTCGAGATCCATCGAATTGTGCTCGAGATCGAGAAACAGCCAGTCATAGCCGCAGGATCTCATGATCGGCGCGATATCGACCGTGCGCGCCTGGCGCAGGATGACGCCGAGCGCCAGCTCGCCGGCATCGAGCCGGTCGCGCGCCGCATTGCGTAAAACCGCCGCCATCTTCGCCCCCTCACTTGGTCTGCCGGCGCGATCCTACGCGGCGAGACCCGGCGCGTCACGCGGCGTACCGTCGTCGCCCCTCCCCACGGCCACCGCCAGATTTCTCCCGATAGAGGCAGATGCTTTAAGTATATTCCGAACCTCGCGCCGCGATCCTGTTATACCCACCTGTAATAATGATCTACGGATCGCTCTTTTAGGAGGAAGTCATGGAACTCTTACTGGTTATCATTGTGCTGTTCTTTCTGTTCGGCGGCGGCGGCTATTACGGTTATCGCCGGTGGCGCTGATCTGAGAAGCCGCGAGCACTGACCCCGATCTTCCGTCGCGCTGATTGGCGTCGCGTTAATTGGCGCACGGGATTTTTCAGGGCCGGTCAGAGCCCTGACAACGGAGGATGCGATGCAATATGAACCATCGGTATCGCGTAGCATTTCTTGGCAAGAGCGCGAATCCGGCGTGAGCCACCAGAGCCTCGACCATCTACTGGCCATGGCGCGCCGGTATCAAAGCGACGGCAGCGTGTGGCAGGCGATGGAGATGTACTGGATGTTGTCGGAAGACCATTCGGGAACAGCGCAGTCGCTGAACGCGCAACAGGGCCTGCCGGAACTGGCCGAGACCTGCGAACAAGCCGACGCGCGATATCTGGCGCGCGCCGGCTATGAGAGCCTCAGTTATTCAGTCTGAATAATTCCCGGCATGTCCGACGATCGGCCCGCCCTTTGCGGGCCGGTTGTCATTCGGGCCGGCGTCTGAGCGACCGCTCACACCCGACGCGGCAGCGTGCGGCGCTCGACCTGGAAGGACGGCGTCGTGCGCCGCAGCGGACGCCGCACGACCTCGAAGTCGCGGCGCGGCGGCGGTTCGATTTCCGGCAACCCCTCGCGCGCCAATTGGCTCTGCGAGACGCGGTTCTCCGACATTTGCGGCGCGCGCGGCGCGCGGTGGGCGACCGGCGGCATATCGCGCGGTGCGGCTTCGGCAGGCTCGCGCATGGCGCCCTTCGACCGGGCCGGACGCAGCGGCATCCGGCGCGGCGGCGCGGCGCCCGGCTTCTTGGCGGGGCGCTCGCGCGGCTTTACATTGAGCTTGCAGCCGTCAACCTCGCTGCCGTCGAGGGCGGTGATCGCCTTCGTCGCGGCCCGCTCGGTGGCGATATCGACAAAGCCGTAGCGCAGGCGGGCCCCGGTCGAGGGGTCGCGCGCGACCGCGGCGCTGAGCACGATGCCGAACGGATCGAACGTCTCGGCCAGCCGCTCATCCGGGAAATCGGGCGGCAGATTGCCGACGAACACATTGCCCTTGTTGTTGCGCACCCACATGCCCGCCACACCCACGCTGGTTTTTCCGCACGTTGCGACGGCATCCGGCGCCGCGTCAACCGGCCCCGCCGATATGGCGCCGCATTGCTGCATTGCAACGGCGCCGGCCCGGCCGTCGAAAAACGCGGGCAACGTCCGGGTCCATTGCCAGGACGGGCGCCGCGAGTCAGCATCCTCGGTGTAACGAACACCGGGAGGCGGATATGATCCCGCGCGAGCGCACGCCCTTTTCGGCGATCGTCGATCGCCCGCCGCTGACGCTGCCGGGCGGCGCGCGGCTGGCCGTGTGGACGATCGTCAATCTCGAATTCTGGGACATCGCGCGGCCGATGGCGCGCCAGGTCTTGCCGGCGCCGACCGGGCAGGTGCTATTGCCCGACGTGCCGAACTGGTCGTGGCACGAATACGGCATGCGGGTCGGCGTGTGGCGGTTTTTCGAATTGTTCCGCCGTCTCGGCATCGCCCCGACATTGTCGATCAACGCCCGGGTCTGCGAGGAGTACGAGCGGGTCGCCCGCGAAGCGCGGGACGCCGGCTGGGAGTTCATGGGCCACGCCTACCAGCAGGGACCGATCCACCTGGAGCCAGACCAGAAGGCAATGATCGAGCGCTCGGTCGCGGTCATCGAAGGCTTCACCGGCATAAAGCCGGTCGGCTGGCTCGGCCCCGGGCTGACCCAGACCGAGGAGACCCCCGAACTGCTCGCCGCCGCCGGGATTAAATACATCGGCGACTGGGTTTATGACGACGAGCCGACCGAGATCCATACCGCCAACGGGCCGCTCGTCACCTTGCCCTATACGGTCGAACTCAACGATATCCCGATGATGCTGGTGCAGCACCACGAATCGGCCTACTTCACAACACGGTGCATCGATACGTTCGACCGGCTCTACCGCGAGGGCGCAAGCCGCGCCAAGATCATGGCGATCGCGATCCACCCCTATATCAGCGGCCAGCCGCACCGCATCAAATACCTCGAAGCCGTCTACGACCACATCAACCGGCACGCCGGAATCGTGCACTGGCAGGGCCGCGAAATCCTCGACTGGTATCGAGCGACGACGCCAGCGACATGACGCGTTTGTGATGGCTTGACCCGACGCTGCCGCGGCGGCTGCATTTATGGCAATCTCTCCGTCGACGCCAATTTGGAGGAAACGAAATGGCTGAAGGCGAGCGCGAACTGGTCCGCTTCGAGACTGTCGGCGATATCGGGGTCATCACGGTCGACAATCCGCCGGTCAACGCCTTGTCGCCGGGGGTGCCGGAAGGCATCGTCGTTGCGGTCGACAAGGGCAACGCCGACCCGGCGGTCAAGGCGATGGTATTGATCGGCGCCGGGCGCAGCTTTATCGCCGGCGCCGACATCCGCCAGTTCGGCCGGCCCTCCTCCGCGCCCGCCAGCACGCGGCGGCCCTACGATGTGCTCGACGACAGCCAAAAGCCGGTGGTCGCGGCGATCCACGGCTATGCGCTGGGCGGCGGGCTCGAAGTCGCGCTGGCCTGCCACTACCGGGTCGCGGTGCCGAGCGCCAAGGTCGGATTGCCCGAGGTGCTGATCGGCATCTTGCCGGGCGCCGGCGGGACCCAGCGCCTGCCGCGCCTCATTGGCCCGAAGGCGGCGCTCGACATGATCACCTCGGGCCGCCACGTCCCGGCCGAGGAGGCGCACAAGCTCGGCATCATCGACAATATCGCACCGGAAGGCAGCCTGCGCGACGCGGCCATCGCGTTTGCTCGCCGCATGGCCGATGCAAGACCGCTGCCGCGCATCCGCGACAAGGCCGACCGGCTCGCCGAGGGCACGCCGGCCTTGTTCGAGGCGGCCCGCAAGGCGATCGCGCGGCGCGCCCGCAACCAGCGCGCGCCCTATGCCTGCATCGAGGCGGTCGAGGCGGCCTGCACGATGCCGTTCGATGAAGGCTGCGCGCTCGAGCGCAAACTCTTCGCCGAGCAGGTCAATTCCGAGGAGGCGAAGGCGCTGCGCTATGCCTTCTTCGCCGAGCGCGAGGCCAGCAAATTGCCGCACATCCCGGCCGACACGAAATTGCGGCCGACCGACAGCGCCGCCGTGGTCGGCGCCGGCACGATGGGCGGCGGCATCGCGATGAGCTTTGCCGACTACGGCTACGATGTGAAGATCACCGATGCGACCCCGGAGGCATTGGAGCGCGGCATGGCCCGCATCCGCGCCAATTACGAAACCAGCGTCAAGCGCGGCAGCCTCGCAGCGGACGAGATGGAGCGGCGCCTCGCCCGCATCCACCCGGTGCCGAGCCTCGACGACATCGCCGACAGCGATGTCGTGATCGAGGCGGTGTTCGAGCAGATCCCGGTCAAAGAGGAGGTGTGGAAAAAGCTCGACGCGGTGATGAAACCCGGCGCGCTGCTCTATTCCAACACCTCGGGCATCAACATCGACATCATGGCCAATGTGACGACGCGCCCGCAGGACGTCGCCGGCACGCATTTCTTCGCGCCGGCCAACGTGATGAAACTGTTCGAGGTGGTGCAGGGCACGAAGAGCGCGCCCGATGTGATCGCCACGGCAATGGCCTTGGGGCGCAAGATCGGCAAGGTCAGCGGCTGGGCCGGCAATTGCGACGGGTTTCTCGCCAACCGCAGCCGCGGCCCGTTCGGCACCGAGATGAACCTCCTGGTCGAGGAAGGCGCATTGCCCGAACAGGTTGACAGGGTGATGGTCGATTTCGGCTATCCCTTGGGGCCGTTCGCGGTCTCCGACCTGTCGGGCCTCGACATCGGCTACGACGTGCGCCAGCGCCGCGCCGCGCAGGACCCCAACTACCGCAAGATGCCGATCGCCGACCGCATCGTCGAAGCGGGCAGGCTCGGCCAGAAGAACGGCAAGGGCTGGTATCGCTACGAGCCCGGCGACCGCACTCCGCATCCCGACCCCGAAGTCACCCGCATCATCAAGGACACGGCAGCCGAGATGGGCATCCCGCAGCGCGAATTCAGCGACGACGAGATCCTGAAGCGGCTGTTGTTCGCCAGCGTCAACGAAGCCTGCAAGATCCTCGACGAAGGCAAGGCATTGCGGGCCAGCGACATCGACGTGATGTGGCTCTACGGCTTCGGCTTCCCGCGCTACCGCGGCGGGCTGATGTTCTGGGCCGACACGATCGGCGTGCGCGAGGTCTACAACCAGATCGCCGCCTGGCATCAGCGCTACGGCGCGCGCTGGCGCCCCTCCGAGTTCCTGCGCCGCCTCGCCGAAGCCGAGACCCCGCTGCGGGAGGCGAAGGCGGAGCCGTCCCTTTAGGCGGGTTCGGCTGCTTCGGCCAGGGTGTTGGGTGGCGCCGCCACGCGTGCTGCATTGAGCCTTGGTCCGAGGACGCTTTTCACACGCAGGAGATGGTCGATCGACCATCTCCTTAACTCGTCACCTCGTTCCTCAGTTTCGGCAAAGGTAACTCCCGGTTGGACCGCACATATCCGGCTCGCACGACGATTGTCGAGGCGCTCCCAAACGAGAGATTCGCCACCCATCTCTGTTTCGATCATT
>DATLTH010000255.1:0-2733 GCA_035533695.1 Allostellaceae bacterium
GTAAGTCATTGATGCGCCCGTAGCTCAACTGGATAGAGCACCAGACTACGGATCTGGGGGTTAGGGGTTCGACTCCTCTCGGGCGCGCCAATCTTTCAATGACTTACAGGAAAACGGCCGCCGGCAGAAGGCTCGCGGGTAACCCCACGGGTAACAGTGGCCGCGGCCGTCAAAACTTTTTGGGCAGCCCGGCGTCCTTCAACACGCCATTGGCCGTGTGCCGGCTGACGATCCCCTGCGGAACCGGGAAATTGCGCTTGCTGATCGGGCTGCGCCAGATCTGATGGCTGCCCTTCCCTGGCCGGACGTAGTAGCAGCCGGCCTCTTCAAGCAGCCGGACCAGCTCGCGGTCGAAGGTTTGCGCCATTCAAGGCGCGCGCGGTTCCGGCTCCTTGACCACGCGGATTTCCACGCGCTCCCCAGGTGCCACAAGGCCGTTGATTTCGGCCATCTCTTGTCCGATCTCGCCAGCCCGCACCTCAAGCTCGCTAAAGCTCGGGGCCTCCGTCGTAAACGGCAGCTCGTCGTTGGTGCACCACCACACCTTTCCTTCCGGGTCCCACGCTGCTACCGCCTCAAAACGCTTCATCGCACGCGCTCCATTCTGTCGCGCCGCCGTGTCCAATTTGGACACTTTTGGCGTGCCCGACAAGCCGCGATTATTCCTTGTAGCGGTAAACGATGGCTTTTTTCCGAGGGTCCGCTACCCGTCATTGTTACCCGCGAACCTCCGGGCTGTTACCCGCGCGTTGATCGTCGGCTTTTCGCCGAGCGTTTTGGGGTCGTGATCGATGCGAGCAGACTGAGCGCGCGCTCGTAGGCGCTGCCGCGCCCCCTGGGGAAAGCGGATCGTGCCAGCGATGACAAGGCGACGGCCGATATCTCTGCGGCGGCCGGTTTGGCGGGGCGCCGCAAAGCCTGATCGAGGGCGTTGAGGGCGACGGCGTCGAAGCGGATTTGCCGGCCGGTGTGCAAGACCGGCAGATGCTTTGCCCGGATGAAATCGCGCAGCCATCGCTCGGTGAAGCGGTAGCGCGCGGCGACTTCGGCCAGGGTCAGGATCGGATCGGGCGTCGGCTGCCGCAGGAATAGACCCGGCTGGCCGGCATCGTCGCTCATTGTTTGGTCTCCGCGTGCGGCCGTTACCCGCGAGGGCAGGGCGCCGGCGGCTGCGGGCCGCCGGCGGCGGCGCTCAGGCGTCTTCGGCGAACAGCCGATCGTAGCGCTCGGGCAGCAGGTCAACGCGCAGGCTGGCGAATTCAAAGCCGGGCACCTGGCGCACGAGGGCGCGCAACAGACGCCGCATGAGGGGGCTGCCGTCGGGCTCGCTCGCCATCGTGGCGTCGATCTCGTTTTCGCCCATCGCCACGTCGAGCATTGCCGCGATGTCGGCGAGGTCGCGGATCGGCGCGGCGTGGATTTCGGCGACGATCGCGGCGCGCGCTGCCGCGGCCTGGTCGCGCTCTGTTTCCATCTGCGGGCCGCCCAGGCGCTCCCAGGCTCCTTCGGACGCGGCCTGGCGCTCTGCGAGCTGGATTTTCAACTGCTGGCGCTCGGCTTTCAGCGCTTGCCGGCGGCTTGGCTCTTGGCGGATGTCGTCGGCGATCAGCTCGTCGACCTCGGCGTCGCCGCGCACGACGCGCAAGATTTTCAGGGTTTGCTCCGGTGTCAGCAGCGCATCGATTTCGGTGTCGATCACTTCGTCGATCTCGGCGTCGCTGCGCAGCAGCTTCCCCTTTCGTCGGATGCAATCCTGGTCGGCCGCCAGCTCGACATCGCTGATGTCGCAGTCCAGCCGGCTCACTTCGGCAGCCAGCGGCGCCCATATGCGGTGCAGCGCGGCGAGCGAGCGGCCGGGCATGCCGCCGACGAGCTGGTCGCCGCGCCGGCGCAGGACACCGGCCGCCGGCAGTACGGCGAAGGCGCCGATCACGCTGCGGCGCGTCGGCGTTTCGCGATTGGCCTGGTCATCGTGTGCGGGCAATTCTGTCGTCATCGGGTCGCTCCCATCGGCCGGCCCGCAAGGGCCGGCATCGCCAGCGGGCGGGCTGGCGCCGGAAGCTTGTAACCCGTGTGGACGGGCGGGCTTATTCGCGCCGATCGCTCGGCCTTATCTCGCCGCACTCCCGGCATGGAGCGGCCCGGAGCACGGGCACAAAACAACCGCCGATCAACCGGGGCGGGTCCGGCCACATGGCGTTACAAGCGCCGCCGGCATGATGCGCCCGTCGGCGGTGCCGTGCAACCGGCGACCGCGGCCGGCGGTAAAATCCCCTGCGGAGGCCGCTGGCGCATTTTCGGCGTCGCGAGCGGCCACCAGGCCGCCGCCCCGGAACCGGGCTCAAGGCGCCCGCCGCCGGCGACGCGGCAGCCGATTTCAGCGCCCGGTCAGCGAGAGCCCTGCCGGCGGCGCCGACATGCGAGCGCGCGCCGGCTACAGTCTGAGGCGTAAGCCGCGCTCCCATTGTTTTCAAAACGTACGCGTGATAAACGTACGTTTAACAAACACAGGAGTTGGCGCCGATGGATGAGGATCAGCTATTGAACCGGGCGCTGAGCGCCTACTGGGCGACGGCGGCGCGGGAGCAATATAGCGCGGCCATCCCGTCGACGTCGGGGTCCGGGCTGTATGAGGTAGGCGACAAGGACTATGTCGCGCTGCGAAACGGCGGCGGCGTTCTCGCGGTTTATCGCGTCCGCACCGACGGTATGTTGAAACGCCTGCGCCGTTGG
>DATLTH010000256.1:0-4889 GCA_035533695.1 Allostellaceae bacterium
GGCCGGCTACCGCTCGCTCACGACCCGGCTCGAAGGCTCGCCCAACGTGCGCCGCCGCGCCGAACTGGAGGAAATCCGCACGGTCAGCTACGAAACCGTCTTGCGCGACAAGGTCGTCGTCGGCGGGCCGGAGCGGGTGACCGAGCGGCTGAAGCAGCTTGAGGAAGAGCTGGGCATCGACGGCATCCTGTTCGAATTGAATTTCGGCGCCGCCATTCCGGCCGAGATGATGATGCGCTCGCTCCAGCTGATCTGCGACAAGGTCATGCCGCACTTCAAGTAGCCCCTGGAAGCAACTCCCGGAAGCTGCTCCCGGCGCGATGCGGGTTTGGTGGTTGATCGCGCGAGCGCGGCTGGGTACGCATGGCAGCAGGGGCAACCGCGCCAACCGCATGTTTCTCGTCGAGGTCTGGCACGACCGCCGCCTACGACGCCCATGTGATGGCCGATCACACCCGCGCCCTCCGCGCCAAGCTGTTGCCGTTCCAAGGCGCGCTCTACGACGAGCGCCTTACAACGTCGTCCGCTAGCAGCTATGCGACAACCGCGATCATCTCGATCTCGACCATCGCCTCGTCCTGGGCGAGGCGGCTGATCTGGATCGTCGTGCTGGTCGGCGAGGCGACGCCGAAATAGCGCATGCGCACGTCCGAGCACTTGGCGAACTCGGGGTAATCGGTGACGTAGGTGTTGCTCTTGACGACGTCGGCCCAGCTCGCGCCGGCCGCCTTGAGGCACAGATCGAGGTTCTTGAAGGTCTGCTCGAGCTGCGCCCGCATGTCGCCCGGGCCCACAATGTTGCCGGCTTCGTCGCGCGCCAATTGCCCGGCGATATAGATCGTCTTGCCCGGGCCGTTGACCGTGACGACGTGCGAATAGGCCGCCTTGCCCTGCTGCACCCGGACGTTCATGCCGGCGGGCTGCTTGCGTTCGATCTGTAACGCCATGCTGGCGCTCCTTTGCTGGGGTTTCGCCGGCCGATGCCGTAGCATCGCGGCCGACGAAAGCCAAGCGGGAGGACGGCCATGGCAACAGCAAACCCGGTCGCACAGCATTACGGCAGCGCCGGCATCGCCGAGCGGGTGCTGGCGGCGTTGCGCGCCGCCTGCGGCCCCGACGCGCCGGTCACCCCGGAAACACTGGCACCGTTCGATCAATTCCATGGCCGCGGTGTCGCCGCGACGGCCGAACTGGCCGCGCTGCTGCAGCCGCAGCCCGGCGAGCATATCCTCGACATCGGCTGCGGCATCGGGGGGCCGGCGCGCTGGATCGCGGCAAAGTGCGGCGTTGATGTCACCGGCATCGACCTGACGCCGGAATTCTGCGCCGCCGCGGAGGCGCTGACCGCCGCTTGCGGCATGACCGGCCGGGTCACGATCACGCAAGGCAGCGCCCTCGACCTGCCCGTGCCGGACGCCGCCTTCGACCGCGCCTATTCGCAGAATGCCGTGATGAACATCGCCGACAAACTGCAGTTCTGCCGGGAAGCCTTCCGCGTGCTGCGGCCCGGCGGGGTGTTTGGACTGGCCTGCGCTTGCGCGGCGACCGGCGGCGGCGGCATTCATTTTCCGGTCCCGTGGGCGACGACCGCGGCGGAAAGCTTTCTTGCCACTGCGGACGAGATGCGCGCGGCGCTCGCCGCCGCCGGCTTTAGGGTCGTATCGTTCGAGAGCGCCGACGGTAGACCGCAGCCCGCCGCGCCGCTTGTGCCGCCGGAGGGCGCCAGCGCGACGACGCTCGGCATCCAATTCATCCGGGGCGACCGCGTCCGCGAGATGCAGGCCAACATGGCGCGCAACGCCGCCGAGCGGCGGACCACGACGATCGAGGCGCTGGTCAGGAGGCCGGGCTAGACGGGCGGCGCACCGTGGGCCTTCAGCCCACGGCCTTGAGCCGTGGGGGCCGGCGCAAGGCCCAGAACGTGACGCCGCCGCACAGATACGAGAGGATCGACATCACAAAGGCCACCCGGTAGCTGCCCGAAAGGTCGAAGATGAAGCCGGCGCCCCACGAGCCGATCGCGGCGCCGAGCCCGCTGCCGATCGTGATGACGCCGAGGATCGTCCCGAGCCGCGGCCCCGGAAACAGATCGGCGGTCTTGGCGGTGATCGCCGGGCCGCGCGCGCCCCAGGTCAATCCGAAAAAGCAGGCGTGCAGCCACAACAGCAGATGCTGGCCGGGGTTGGTGATGAACAGGGCGCAGATCACCCCGACGATCGAGAACCCGTAGGCCAGGATCGCCGACACCTCGCGGCCGAGATAGTCGGACAGCGTGCCGGTCACGACGATGCCGGGAACCGAGAGCAACGCCCCCATGCCGAGCACCTCGGCGGCATAGACCTTGTCGAAGCCGATATCGATCGCGAATGCGAGCTGATGCAGCGAGACGAAATAGCTGCCGAGCCCGGTGAACAGGTAGACCGCGAACAGCAGCCAAAAATGCGGGGTGCGCACCGCTTCGCCGAGGGTCCAGCCCGGGCGCGGGGTTGCGGCGGCGGCCGTGAGCGGGGAGGCGCCGTCCGGCACGGCGCCAGCGGCATGAGGCGTCGCCGAAGGGTCGGTGCGGCGGAACAATGCCGCCAGCGGCAGGGCGACGGCGGCCATCACGCCGGCCTGTATCAGGTATGTGCTGCGCCAGCCGACGGCGGAAATGGCCACCTGGACGAGCGGCGCCGAAATCCCGCGGGCGATGCCGTTGGCCGACTGCACGATCGAGATCGCCATGCCCCGCCGGCGGGCAAATTGCCGCGACAACAGCGGGACGAACACCACGAGGCCGAGGCAATTCGCGCCGATCGTCATGACGACCCCGTAGAGCACGATGATCTGCCAGAGCGCGCTGACATAAGCGCTGGCGGCAAGCCCGAGGATCAGCAGCACGCTGCCGAGCGACAACAGCCGGCGCGGTCCAAGGCGGTCGACCAAGGCGCCGACAAAGGGCGAGCTGATGCCGCCGATCAGCTGGGAGACCGAATAGGCGACCGAGGTCTCGGCCCGCCCCCAGCCGAATTCCTCGATATAAGCGACCAGGTACACCGGGTAGGAGTGCATCAGCGCAGCGCTGACCGTGAACGCGGTGAAGGCGCCGCCCAGCATCGTCCAGGCCGAGCGGACCGCCGGGCGGCTCGACATCGCGCGCGAATTGTTCATAGGGGGCAAACTGCGTGAAATCGCGCCGCGCGTCACCCGCGATTGAAGCACCGCAGAGGCGCGCCCGGATGCTGCCCGGCGCCGACCCCTGCCCGGCCGGCCGCGATATTACGGGACGGAATAAGGCGGCGGGGGCGGGCCGTCCACGATCCTGGCGATCTCGGTGGCGATGAAGCCCAGCTGCCTTCCGATCTCGACGGAGACCGCTGTGGTCACCACCAGGGCTATCAAGCTGACGATCACCGCATATTCGATTACCGTTGTCCCGCGCCGATCGTGGGCGAACAACCGCTGGATGAAGTATTTAACGCGCATCACTCTCACCTGATAGAATACCTATAAAATACCCCTAAAATACCCTTGCATACGTATATATGATTAAATCTCGAACTGCAAGAAATGATCCAAATAAATCTCACCCGAAATCCTCGAATCTCTGCGATTGCGCGGGAAGGGGCCCGCCTGCTATCAGCGCCTCGACCGCGGCGGCGACGCCAGTTGGGGGTTTTCCTCTCCGCTGCAACAACGCTTGAGGTAAAGAGATGACCGATTTCTACCGCCCGCCGCTCGACGGCTTCGAGGAGGACCCGTTCGCCCGCGACGGCGAGGACAAGCTGATCAGGCGCGGCTATTGGCTCGGGCTCAGCGACCGGTCGCTGGTCATGCTGATGACCCAGGGCATCGGCACAAGGCTGACCGCCGACCAGAAGCGGGCGCATTTGGCCGACATCCGCCGCGAGCACCTGATCGAGCAGATCATGGCCCCCGAAATCCTGCCGCCCGAGCGCAGGGCCTGAGTGCACGACAGCGCGGCGCACCGCCCCTTCTTGTGCTAGCCTCGCGGGCCCCAGCGAAAAGGCCGAAACCGATGCCGCCAACCCCGCCCGCCGAAGAGGCCATCACCCACGATCCCGCCTATCAGGCCGTGGCGCCCGACGATTTTGCGGCGATGGTGGCGGTCGAGCGCTATGGCAGGCGCTCGGACGCGTTCGATGCGATCATCGGCGCGACGCACGACCATTTCTGGGACCCCTACAACCCAGCCTATCTCGATTTCGCAACGCCGTTCGACGTCGAGCGCGACCCGGTTGTGGCGCTGGAGCGCTTCCCCGAACTCAACTGCGCCGCCACCGAGCATCTCGACGAGGGGCAGAAGATCCGCCTCGCCAACCAGATCCAGCGCTGGAACCTGTCCAACATCCTGCATGGCGAGCAGGGCGCGCTGTCGCTCTCGGCCTCGCTGTGCGACATCCTCTTCGATCCCGGCGCGCAGGAATATGCCGCCAACCAGGCGCGCGAGGAGGCGCGCCACGTCGCCGCCTTCGGCCGCTACGTAGCGGTGCGCTGGGGGACGCCCTATCCGGTCGGGCCGTTGCTCGGCGAATTCCTCAGCGACATCGTGGCGACGCCGCTCGTCTACAAAAAGCTCGTCGGCATGCAGATGCTGCTGGAGGGGCTGGCGATGGGCGCCTTTGCCAATCTGCACGCGCATGCCCGAGACCCGCTGTTGAAGCGGCTCGTCCAACTGGTCATGACCGACGAAGCCTTCCACCACAAATTCGGCAAGATCTGGGCCGACCGCACCCTGCCGCGGCTGACAAGCGACGAGCACGAGCGGGTCGAGGACTGGACCGCGCAGGTCTTCGAGACGCTCTTGTTCAACCTGTCGAGCATCGCCCAGCGCGGCTACATCTACGAACAGTTCGGCCTCGACCCGAAGGCGTTGCGCGAGTCGGTCA
>DATLTH010000257.1:0-3344 GCA_035533695.1 Allostellaceae bacterium
GATGATTTTCACCACGCTGGAAAGCGCCGAATTGATCAAGTACGCGGCCAATGCCTTTCTCGCTACCAAGATCACCTTCATCAACGAGATGGCCGATCTGTGCGAGGCGGTCGGCGCCGACGTGCAGGATGTCGCGCACGGCATCGGCCTCGACGGCCGCATCGGCCGCAAATTCCTGCATGCCGGGCCGGGCTTCGGCGGCTCGTGCTTCCCGAAGGACTGCGCGGCATTGATCCGCTCGGCCGAGATGGCGGAGATGCCGCTGTCGATCGTCGAAACCGTGCTGCGCGCCAACGACGCGCGCAAACGCAAGATGGCGCGCCGCATCATCGCCGCCTGCGGCGGCGACGTCGCGGGTCAGACATTGGCGGTGCTAGGACTCACCTTCAAACCTAACACCGACGACATGCGCGACAGCCCGTCGCTGGCGATCCTGCCGGCGCTCGTCGAGGCCGGCGCCCGCGTCCGCGCGTTCGACCCGGAGGGCGTGAGCGAGGCGAAAAAGCTGATGCCCGAACTCGATTATTGCGGCGACCCTTACGACGCGATGGCAGCAGCGGACGCATTGGTTCTGATCACCGAATGGAACGCCTTCCGCGCCCTTGATCTCGGTCGCGTCAAGGCATTGCTGCGCCGGCCGCTTGTCATCGACCTGCGCAACATCTACCAGCCGGATGAGATGGCGGCGGCCGGCCTTCTCTACCACAGCATCGGCCGTCCCAGCCGCTCCGGCGGCGCACCGGCCGACGAGCAGCCGGGCGGCCGGCGCGCCATCGCCTAACAGCCCATTGCTGACGTCCCGCTTTGATCGGCCGGGGTCGGCCGAAACGGCAATGATGAGGATGGCAGACCCGTCAGGGGACACGGCGAGGATTGAGTGAGCACGGATTCGAGCGATTGGCCAAACAGGGCTGGCCGGTGCGCGCCCTCAATGACGGGGCCGCGCCGACCGCCGACAATCGCGCCGATCATCGAGAGCCGAGTACCCGTTGTGGAGTTGGCGCTCGCACTACGCCATGCCTCAGGCCGGGCGTAATAGTTGTCGGCGCGCACAGAGCGTGCCATCGGGAGCGGCAAAGCCGCGACCCGTCGGGTGTCGACCGTCGGCCGGCCTCGTCCACCCTACCGGGAATGATGCACGGCTGTTTGCCGTGACCGCCGGCGGGCGGCCCTGCAGGCACTGCAGGAGCTCGCGGCCGAAGGCGTCATCCCGGCCGCCTGCGAAATTCCCTGCCTCGTCGAAGAGCCGGACAGCGCGCTCGAAATCTCGATTGATGGAAAACACGGTACTGGCCGCGATGCACCCGGCCGACGAATTCGTCGCGAATGGCGGCGCTGATCAATGGCGGTACGGCGATCGAAGCCGTTGCCGCGCGCTTCGGCGTGTCCGAGCGGCATGTCCGCCGGCGCCTCAAGCTCGGCAAGCTCGCGCCCGAACGTCTCGAGGCGTTCCGCGCCGGCGATGTCAGCCTCGACGTCATCGTCGCGTTGACGCTCGGCGCCGACCATCCGGCGCAGCTGGCGGTGTGGAGCCAGCTCAAGGAGCAGCATTTCATTCTCGCCGCATCAGGGTCAGGCGGCTGCTGACCGACAGTGGGTTGCGCTCGATTCCGATCTCGGCGCCTTTGTCGGCCTTGCCGCCTATGAGGCGGCCGGCGGCCACGTCACGCGCGACCTGTTCAGCGGCGACGATGACGGCTTCATGGACGACGCCGCGCTGGTGCGCCGCCGGGCGATCGAGAAGCTTGAAACCAAGGCCGCCGAGTTGCGTGGGGAATGGGCGTGGGCCAAGCGGTGCTCGATCCCGATTACCGCTTTATGGGCGCAATACCGCCGGGTCGAACCGCTGCCGGCGGAAATATCCGCCCGAGATCGTTGCCGAACTCGACGGTATCGAGGAACGCCTCGGCGAATTCGAGCACCTCTGCGAAGACGAGTGCACCGACGAGGTCATGGCCGAGGTCGCGCGGCTCGAGCTCCCGAACTTGCGCTCGGCGTCGTCGCCGACGAAGCCTCCCGGCTCAAAGGCTGGAGCAACCGCTTTCAGGCTTTTCGAAGTGCCCTGCCGCCACGACAGCGCTCTGGCATGACGAGGAGATGCAATTCGTCTGCAATATCGAGTTCGGCACGGCAGCATGACCGGGCGCGGGGGCCCGCCGCCGCACTATCTGAATAGAGCCTCGATGTCGCTCATACGCCGGGACAAACGGTACGGGGAATCCGGCAGCGGCAGAAAACTGGCGTGCAGGTAGAAGCTTAGCGCCGCGTCGTCGATCGCGTCGACGACGACCGCGAAAGAGGCCAGGTCGCTCGTTGCACAGCGATGTAGCGCATCGAGCAGCAGGAAGCTCCCCCACCCCTGCCCGTGAAAGCGCCGATCGAGCGCGAGGCGTCCGATCAGCGTCGCCGGCACCAGCGGATAGCGCGGCAGCCGCTTCGTGGTGTCCTCGGGCAATTCGGTCAGCCGCAACGCCGTGCTCAACAGCGTATAGAAGCCGCCGATCGTGTCGTCCGGCATGACTATGACGAAGGGCGTCGCCAGATGGCGGCGCATGTCCTGCGTGATCTGCCGCTCAAAATAATTGTCGAGGGCGTCCTTGCCGCAGACGAAGCCGGCGCGTTCGTGGGGCGCGCCGAGCACCTCGATCCGGGGCCGGGGCGCCGGATCCGCCACCTATAATTCCATGATCTTCTTGTAGCGCCGCGCCGCGGCACGCAGTGAGGGGCCGACCGGTGGCGGGTTGAGAATCCCTTCGGCAAAAGCCTGGCTGTCCCGCAAGCTCAGCTCGATCACCTCTTGATCGACGATCGCCCGCGTCGCGGCCTCCTGCGCCGCCGAGACGACGAATTCCGTCAATGTCTGGCCCCTGATGTCGGCTGCCCGCTGGAGGAGCCGCTTCTGGTCGGCGCTGATCCGCGCCATCAGGCGCTGCGATTTGAGGCTCGGACGGCCGGACGGCTCGGAGACGGATGTCGTCATAAATCGGGTCTCCTTTCAAGCCTAATGTACGCCTATCAGGCGTACCCGGCAAGCAACTGGCGGGTAGTGGGTCAATTTCTTCCTGTTACAATTAACCGACCAGCCTCTGGCCGCTCGCGATCCGCTCGGCTACCCGATCGGCTTCCCATTCTTCGATGACCCGCACCATGTCGGTCAACGACCAAAGCGTTGTCGTCACGCCCGCCGCCATCGCCGGGGTGATCCGCAGGCTTTGATGGATGCGGACGAAATTATAGTGCATGAAGTGGATCGCGATGGAGTGAATATGGTTCGCGGCCTTTTTCGAGAAGCCGTTCGTCAGTCGCGTGAAACGGCGCATGGACATCCGCATGGTTAGGTTTTG
>DATLTH010000258.1:0-4021 GCA_035533695.1 Allostellaceae bacterium
GCCAGCATGCCGAGTTGGAACTAGGGACTTGATTTTTAATCAACGTCTTCAGTGTTCGGCGTTTGAATTTTTAATCAAACGCGGCTACGCGCTCCGAAATCACGCGGGAGGTTTCTGCGAAACGGCGCGCTGCGAAGCCCCCCCCGGCCCCTTCATTCTTCAGTGCGCGAACGCCCAATGACCGGCATGCCGCGCTTTTCTTACCGCCGCGTTTTTGACGGTTGGGGTCGCCGCGAATGGCAGTGAAAAAACCGCCGGAGGACCAGCTGGATCGCGCCTATCGGCTGCTCGTGGCCCAGGCGGTCGATGCTCGAACGTTCAAATTGGACACTCCGACCGCTGAAATAGGCGATCAGAACGCAATAGACGGCAGGAAATCACCGCCTGAAGGCAAGCAAGCGCAACCCGGCAAAAGTGCCGGCGCGCGACGGCAGGCTCGGCTAAGGGCTCGGCAGCGCCTCGGGCTGCATCAATATCTCGTCGAGCTGAACGAGGACCGGCTTGTCGTTCTCCTTGACGAGCTGCGGCTTCTGAGGCTTGAGGACGCGCTCGACGACAACGCCGTCAGCGCGGCGCTTCAGAAAATGCTCGGCCGGCTCATTTTGTGTAACGCCGTTACTTTCCGGGCGCTGATCTATGGCGTACAGAACACCGATGGTTCTGGAAGGGGATGATCTAGGTGTTTGATGGCATGACATCGCCAGCGCGCTCGGCCAGGGAGATCGCCGCCAAGGTGAAGCCAGGCGCGCGATTGCTTGCGGCCGAAGACGAGCTGCGCAGCATCAAAACTCGCGTCGGCGAAATTGCTGCCGAAACCAAGCGGCTCGCCGGCGCCGGCGACCCCGCAAACGACCGGGCGTTGGTGAAACTCGACACGGAACGCGCCGCGCTTTTGGCAAAGCTGGGGCCGCTGCGGCGCACGACTGTCGAGATGCGCGTCGAGCACGGATTACGCGTCCGCGGGGCGCTGGGGCCGGCCATTGCAACGGCTGCGGCGTCGGCCCACAGCGCGGCGCTCGAACTTCGCGCCGCGCTCGGCAGCCTCGCCGACATCAACGCCGCGCTCGCCCAGGCGCACGCCGATCCCATCTGGTTGCCTCAGCCGCCCGGCATCGATGCGCTGGTCGAGCGCGCCGCGCGCCTTGCCGGCCGGGGGAGCTGATCCGGTGATAATCCCAATTGTGGGCGAACTCAGCTTTTCGCACGTCGCGTCGGTTCGCCGGGCATGCGCCGCGGCGCCGCGCGAGGCGCTGAAGATCATCATTTCATCGAACGGCGGCGATCTACGGCCGGCCTTTGCCCTGGTCGAGACGATCCAGGCGCACGGGCGGAGGGCACCGACAGTCGGCCGCGTCGCGCGCCGCTGCGACTCCGCCGCGATCCTGGTTTTGTCCGCCTGCCAGCAGCGACAGGCGCTCAGCACGACGCGCATTCACATGCACGAGGCGGAGCGCGACGCATGGCAAATGCCGAGCCGCATGACCGCATCATCGTTGCGCCAGACCGCCGCCGAGTTGCTGGCGCTCGACGAGCGGTGCAGAAAGTTCATCGCCCAAGCGACCGGAGCGGACGCGGGCGAGTTGGCGTTGCTCGACCGGGTAGACTGCGACATCTCCGGCCGCGAGGCGCTGCGGCTGGGTATCCTCACGATGCTTCTCGACGATCCCGACGCGACCGAGGCAGCGCGGGCCAGGCGCGCGATGCGCGCCCCGGCGCAGCAGCATGATACACGGCCGGGACCGTGGACCCCGGCGCACCTCCGCGCGATGGCCGCCGCCGGAATGATCGGCCGGCCGCTGCTGATTTCGCACAGCGCCCTGCGGCGGATTTTGGAGCAATGACGATGGCGGTTCACGAGGGCGTTGCGTTCGGATTGCTCGGCCCGAGCGGCGCGGAGCAAGCGCTGAAGAACAACCCGAAACTGCGGGCCAAGTTCAACGATGTGAAAGCCGCTGGTGTCGATCTCTTGCTGGCGAAGGGCCGCCTCGACGACGCCATCAGCGCCTTCAACGCCGAGCTCGCCGATGACGAGGGCGACGATGCCGCTTGACGGGCGGGACATTCTCGGCCGCTCGCTGCCGCCGGACGCTGGCGCCGCTGCTCGGCAGCGAGAGCAGGCCGAGCGGATCGTGGCTGTTCTCGGGCCGAACCGGCCGGTGCCGCCCGTGACGGCGCGGTCATTTCAGCCGCAGCCGCCGCAGCTGCCGCAGCCGCCGCAGCAAGGGCCGTCCGAGGTCGAACAGGTAGCCCGCCAGCTCGGCGTTGTCATCTCGCGGTTGCGTTCCGTCGAGAACAGGGTCGCCGGTGGCCGCAGCGATGACGACGCCCGCCTCGTCGCGTTGGAGCGGCGCCTTCTCCCGCTTGAAGGTCGAAAGCAGGAAAGCGCCGGCCACATCGCGGCCTTGGCTGCCCGCATCGACCGGCTGGAAGCCGAGGCACGAGCGCAAGCGGCCAAGCCGCCGCGGGAGATCGCCGGCGCCCGGATCAGCGCGGCCGGGCATTTGGTGCTCCGCTTCTCGGACGGCGGCGAACAGGACATCGGCATCGTTAGGGAGAACGGCACATGATATTGCGCCTCGGGGTCGCGGCCAGGAACACTCAAGTCGACGCGATTGCCGCGGCGCTCGACGCCGGCGGCGAGCCTGGCCGCTTGCGCTTTTACGGTTCTCCGATGCCGTGGAGCGTCGACGAGCCCGTGCGCGATCAGACGTTGATCGCGACCTGCACCTTTGCCTTCCCGGCCGGCGGCGAGGCGATCGGGGGCGTGCTGGCCTTCGCGCCAATCGCTGAGGATCCATCGGCCCGGGCGAACGGCACCGTAACATGGGCGCGCGCCGAGACAAGCGACGGCCTCGCCGTGTTCGACGTCGACGTTACCGGCCCCGGCGGCGGCGGGACCGTCGAGCTGAATTCGGAACGCATCACCCGGGGCGGCCCGGTGCGCGTCAACAGCTTCACGATCACCGCGGCGGCGGGCTGACAATGATGCTTGGCGAGGCTGCCGACCAGGCGCAATCGCTCGGCGAGGTCGTCGGCATGCTCGACACCCTGCACCTGTTCGAGCATCAGCGGTTGCTTGCGTCGATTCCCGTGCCCGAGAGCGCCTTCGAGCAACTGGACGATGGCTCATGGCTGGCCCGCGGCCTATGGGCGCCCGCGGAGGCCAACGGCAAGGCAACGCGGGCCGTGTTCACGAACGCGGCCGGCGACCCGGTGCTGACGGCGACCTGCGGCCTGCGGGGCGACGGCCCGGCGGATGTTCTGCTGACGGGATGGCTCGCTGCCGGCATGGAGGTGACGATCGCCTGCCGGCTCGACGAAGCGCCCAGCGAAGACGGGCCAGGGGCGCCTTGAAAATGCTTCCGCCATTCGATCCGGCAAAGCCTCGGGGGCCTCAGATCGAGGCAGCGCGACGCGAGCTGATCTACGTCGGCCGGGAAGCTGTGAAACTGCGCCGGCAACTCGTCCGCTATATCGACATGGCGCTTCATGCGGCCGGGCGACGCGACGACGCGGCGACCATGAAATTGCGAGCGGCGAGGCAGGCGCTCGTGGCGGCGGACGCGCCAGATCCGGCCGCGGCCGCTGAGGCGTTGTCCGCGGCGCTCGACGCGATCAAACGGTTGTTGTAGGACCCGATGGCAAGCTCGGCGATCAGCCTGAAAATCGCGTTATCTGGTGCCGGCGCCGTCCGGGCTCAGCTCGACGCGCTCGCCGCGGCCGGCCAGCGGTCTATGAAACTGCTGGCCGATGCAGGCGGCGCTGGCGCGGCGGGTTTGGCCTCAATCGGCGCCGCGGTTGCGAGGATTAAGGAAGCGTCCGCGGCCATCGGCAGCGTTGGTGTCGGCACCGCTACGGCCGCGGGTATCGAAAGCATCGGCCGAAGCGCCAAGCATACGGCAGAAGAATTTGCAGGAACCGAGGTCGCCGGCCGCGGACTGATCTCGCTTTTTGATGAATTTGAAAGAGGTCAGCGCGGCCAAATGTTCGCCACGCTTGGCGAAGCAGTAAAGCGCGCCGG
>DATLTH010000259.1:0-6072 GCA_035533695.1 Allostellaceae bacterium
TGGTGCGCGGCCCGTGGATCGTCAGCGGCTATTTCGAGAACCCGGAAGCCGGCGCCGCTGCCGTCGAGGCGGACGGCTGGTTCCACACCGGCGATGTCGCCTCGATCGATCCCGACGGCTATCTGACGATCGCCGACCGGCGCAAGGACGTGATCAAGTCGGGCGGCGAATGGATCAGCTCGATCGACCTCGAAGTCGCGGCGATGGCCTATCCCGATGTCGCCGAGGCGGCGGCGATCGCGTTACCGCATCCGCGCTGGGGGGAGCGGCCCTTGCTGATCGTGACGCCGCGCGGCGGAAGGCGCCCCGAGCGCGCCGCCATGCTCGCCTTTCTCGGCGAGCGCTTCCCGCGCTGGATGCTGCCCGACGATGTCGTCGTGCTCGACGAATTGCCGCATACCGCGACCGGCAAGGTCATGAAAACCCGCCTGCGCGAGCTCTACGCCTCGCATGTCCTGCCCGCCGAGTGAGGCTGATGCATCCGCCATGGATTTGATTACCGACAGCGCGGCGCTCGCCGAGTTCTGCGGGCGCCAGCGCGGCGCCCAGTACGTCACGATCGACACCGAGTTCATGCGCGAGCGGACCTATTGGCCGATCCTGTGCGTCGTCCAGGTGGCGGGTCCGGATGAGGCCGTGGCGATCGACGCGCTGGCTCCCGGCATCGACCTCGCGCCGCTCCTGGCGCTGATGGCGGATGCCGCGACCCTCAAGGTGTTCCACGCGGCGCGCCAGGACCTCGAAATCTTCTTTCAGCTCGCGGGCCAGGTGCCGCATCCGGTGTTCGACACGCAGATCGCCGCGATGGTGTGCGGGTTCGGCGATTCGGCGAGCTATGAGACCCTGGTGAAGCGGCTCGCCGGGGCCAATCTCGACAAGGCCTCGCGCTTTACCGACTGGGCGCACCGCCCGTTGACGCCGCGCCAGATCGAATATGCGCTGGCCGATGTCGTCCACCTGCGGACGGTTTACGAGCGTCTGCAGGGGCTGCTGGCAAAAAACGGCCGTGCGCTGTGGTTCGCCGAGGAGATGGCCGGCCTCATCGACCCGGCGATCTACCGCACCGAACCGGCCGAGGCGTGGCGCCGGTTTCGCCTGCGCGGCCGCCTCGATCGGCGCTTTCTCGGCGTGTTGCGGTCGCTCGCATCGTGGCGCGAGGCGGCGGCGCAGCAGCGCGATCTGCCGCGCGGCCGCATCGTTCGCGACGAGGCGGTGCTCGAAATCGCCGCCCATATGCCAAAGACGATCGAGAGCCTGGCGCGCACCCGCAGCCTCGGCAAAGGCGTCGCCGAGGGCAAGCTCGGCCGCGACATCCTCGACGCGGTGGCGCAGGGGCTGGCCGACCCCGATCCGCCGCCGGCGCCCGCCGCGAAGGCCGATCCGCCGGCCGGGATCGGCCCGCTGATCGAATTGTTGCGGGTGCTGCTGAAGCAGCGCTGCGAGGAGTTTCAGGTGGCGCAGAAGCTGGTGGCCTCGGCCGACGACCTCGAAGCGATCGCCGCCACCGACGACGCGCCGGTGCCCGCCTTGTCGGGCTGGCGGCATGAGGTGTTCGGCCGGGACGCGCTGGCCTTGAAGCACGGCAAGCTCGCGCTGACCGCCGGGAAGAGCGGCATCGAATTGGTGCCGCTGCCGGGCCGCGAACAAGACTGACGGTGCGGTCGCCGGGTCAGGCCGCGCCCGGGTCAGGCCGCGATGGCTTCGGCGGACTGAAGAAAACGCCGGTTTGGCGCGCTGCGCGGACGCGAAGCCAGCCGTTCATAGGCCAGCGCCGATGCGACATCGCGCTGACCGGCGCGCACCGCCGCTTCGGCAAGGGTCCAGTCGATGACGTCGCGCTGCGCGTGGCTGCCGCCGATCTGCCACAAATCGACGTGCGTTTGCAGCAACAGTTCGACCGCCGTGTCGTAGGCGCCGCGGTGGAACGCCCGCAGGGCTTCGACGACCGGAATGCCGACGGTGCGGTAGAGCGGCGCTGCTTCGACATCGCCCCCCGCCGTCTCGCGCATCGCGGCCAGCCGCCGCTCGGCGAGCGCCTCCTGGCCCGAGCGCAATTCGGCCATCGCGGCGTGGATGTCGGTGAAGACGAGGCATTTGCCGTCGGCGTGCCCTTCCCACAATGCCGCCAATTCCCGCCAGCGCTCGCCGATCGCGACGCCGAGCGTGTCGAGACGCCACAGCAGGGCCGAGGCGTTGGTCAGGGCGACGCCGACGCGGCGCTGGGTCGCGCGCATCGGGCCGTCATAGAGCGCCAGCGCGGCGTCATATTGGCCGAGCTCGATGTGGAAGAGCGCCTTGTGCCACCAGATATGCACCTGATTGACGTGCTCGGGGGTCGACCACAGCGTCTCGCGCGCCGCCATCCACCCCAGGCCGTCTTCCGGGCGCCCGGTCATTTCCATGACGTGCGCGACGGTGTGGTGCGGCCAGAAGCTCAGCGGCTCGCGTTCGGCAGCCTCGCGCGATTCGTCCTCGGCGCGGGCGTAATCGCCGGCCTCTTCGAGCCCGAAGCCGTGGAAGGCCAACATCGTTCCATAGCCGGGCCGGTCCTTGGGCCAGAGCGGCAGAGCGCGCGCCGAACGATCGCGCACGCAGGGGAAGCGTCCGAGGAACCCGTCGATCAGCGCGGCGCCCTGATGCGCCAAAAGGTCGAACGGGTAGCGCATCAGGTGGCGGTCCATCACCGCGACGGCGGCGCCGCGGGCGCCTTGAACCACGAGCGACAGGGCGGCGAAATGCGCCTGTTCGCGCTCGTTCAGCCGCAGCGGCCGGACCGCATCGACCAATGCCGCGGCGCGGCTCAGCAGGATCGGATCGTTGGCCATTGCGAGCACCCAGGCCTTGCCGAGATGCGCCATGGCAAAATCGGGCGCGGCCTCGCGCGCCATATCGAACAGGCCGAGGGAATCGCCGTGAACCAGGTTGAACGCCCGCACCGCCCGGTCGTAGTCGATAACCGCCGCCGGCGTCGCACCGGTGAGATGATGTCCCTGAGCGTCCTCACTCATAACCGCTCCTCCGCTGTCCGCCGCCGGCCCGGGTTGATGTTTCGGCAGCGATACTCCCAGCTTACCGAAGATTGCCCTCTGGGGTAAGTTGCCCTCGGCCGGGCGATCTCCCAAAGGAGGCTGCATCCGCTGAGGGCGGACATCAGAATCGACGGCCGAGCGCGATTTTTCGATTATGCTGCGCTTCGTGCGCGGCGCCGCCGAACCCGGCGCGGCAATGAGAGAGAGCGAGAACATGCATTTTGATCTGGCCGCGATCCCGGCAACCGACGCCTACAAGCTGCTGGTCAGCACGGTGGTGCCGCGGCCGATCGCGCTGGTGACGACGGTCGACGCCGCCGGCCGGGTCAACGCCGCGCCGTTCAGCTTTTTCAACGCGGTCAGTTCCGTGCCGCCGGTGGTCGTGCTCGGGATCAGTCCGGGCGATCCGGGCGCCGCCGGTGGCGGCGCCGGCGACGGCTACAAGGATACCGAGCGCAACATCCGCGACACCGGCGAATTCGTCGTCAATCTTGTCGACGAAGCGATCGCTGAGCGAATGAACATCTGCGCCGTCGATTTTCCGACCGCGATCGGCGAACTCGAAAAGGCCGAGTTGCATCCGTTGCCGTCCATTGGCATCCGCCCGCCGCGCGTCGCCGAATCGCCGGTCAGCTTCGAATGCCAGCGCATCACCGGGCTGTCGCTCGGCGCGGGTTCGACCCTCGAAGTCGGGCGGGTCATCCACATCCATATCCGCGACGATCTCGTCGATCCCGAGCGCTACTACGTCGCGACCGACAAGATGCGCCTCATTGGCCGCATGCACGGCCGCGGGTGGTATGCCCGCACCAACGATTTGTTCCTGATGGAGCGGATGAGCTTCGCCGAGTGGCAAGACGGCAAGCGATGAGCCTGCGCCGCAATCTGGGCTGCTGGGCGCGCGCCTTGTGCGTTGCGCTCGCGCTAATGCTCGCGGCGTCGGCGGCGGGCGCCATCGAGCCGCCGTCGGGGTCGACGAATTTCACCCCGCCGGGCTCGGTGCCGGATTACTTCAGCAACGAGAGCGGGCCGTTTCGCGGCGGCGCCGCGGCGCGGACCGCCCGGCCCGTCCCCGCTCCGGGCGTCGTCGCGGCGCCGGCCCCGCGTCGTCGCGTCGCCGTCGCCGTGCGACACCATGTCCGCTATGCCGCGCGCTATCGCCGCTATCGCGCGCGGCATATCGGCCGGGCGCGGCGTCGCCTCCGGCTGGCCCGCTTCCATGCGGTCGAGCGCCGCGGTCACCTGATCGGGCATCGGCACATTGTCCATTCGGCTGCTGCGCGGACCGGCAAACGGTTGGCGCACCGGTTTACCCACCGGGTGGCCTACCGGGTGGCCCACCGGTTTGCCCATGTCCGGCACGGCCATGCCGGCGCCAAGGCGGTCGCGGTCCGAGCCCGGCATCGGCCCGCGCCAAGCAAGGCCAGGCATGTCGCCCGCCTGCACGGTTAGCCGAGGCGTCGCTCGGCCCGCCACGTTGGACTCGATCGGGCATGTCGCCATATAAGCGGGCGCGATGCGGCGGCTCTCGTTCCTCAAGATGCACGGCCTCGGCAACGACTTTGTCGTGCTCGACGGGCGCCGCACCGCTGTTGCGATCGATCCGGCATCGGCGCGCGCCTTGGCCGACCGCCACACCGGGATCGGCTGCGACCAGCTGATCGTGATCGAGAAGCCGCATCAGAGCGGGGTTCAGGCATTTATGCGCATCCTCAACGCCGACGGCAGCGAAGCTGAAGCCTGCGGCAACGCCACCCGCTGCGTTGCCGCGCTGATTGCACGCGAGAGCGGCGCGCAGAGGGTGCGGCTTGAAACCGTCGCCGGGGTGCTCGATGCCGAGATGCTCGACGATGGCCGGGTTGCGGTCGATATGGGGCCGGTGCGCACCCAGTGGCGCGACATTCCGCTCGCCCGCGAGATGGATACGCTGGCCGTCGATCTCGCAGCCGGGCCGCTGGCGAACCCGGTCTGCACCAATATCGGCAATCCGCACGCGACGTTTTTCGTCGCCGACGCCGATGCGGTCGATCTCGCCGCGCTTGGCCCCGCCCTCGAACACGATCCGCTCTTCCCGGAGCGCGCCAATATCGGGGTCGCGACCGTCTGCGATCCCGCGCGGATCCGGCTGCGGGTGTGGGAACGCGGCGCCGGCCTGACCCTGGCCTGCGGCAGCGGCGCCTGTGCTGCCGCGGTCGCCGCCCATCGCCGCGGGCTGACCGGAAGGCAGGTGACGGTCGTGCTCGACGGCGGCGAACTCGCCATCACCTGGCGCGAAGAGGGTGACGGACACGTGGTCATGACCGGCCCGGCGGCATTCGCTTTCGAGGGCAGCTTCGATGCCGCGCTGCTCGGCCGGTGAGGCGATGACGGGGGTCGAGATCGTCACCTTCGGCTGCCGGCTCAACGCCTTCGAGAGCGAGGTGATCCGCCGCGCGGCGAGCGCTGCCGGGATCGCCGACGCGGTCATCGTCAACACCTGCGCGGTGACCGCCGAAGCAGAGCGCCAGGCGCGCCAGGCGATCCGCCGCGCCCGGCGCGACCACCCCGGCGCGCGCATCATCGTCACCGGTTGCGCCGCGACATTGGCGCCCGAGCGCTACGCCGCATTGCCGGAAGTCGATACGGTTCTCGACAACGACGCGAAGCTGAAGCCGCAGAGCTACGCACCGGCCCCTCACCCCAGCCCTCTCCCCGCAAGCGGGGCGAGGGAGCCGTCGGCGCCGCTGCAGCCCCTCGCCCCGCTTGCGGGGAGAGGGAGGGACCCATCGCGTCAGCGATGGGAGGGTGAGGGGCAGCTCCGGGTCCGCGCCTATCTGCAGGTGCAGCAGGGGTGCGACCATCGCTGCACGTTCTGCATCATACCGCTGGCGCGGGGTCCCAGCCGCTCGGTGCCGCTGCGCATGATCGTCGAACAGGCGCGCGATATCGTCGCCAGCGGGGTTCGCGAAATTGTGCTGACCGGGGTCGATCTGACCGCGTACGGCGCCGATCTGCCGGGCCGCCCCAGCCTCGGAGCGATGGCCCGGCACCTGCTGGCCGCGGT
>DATLTH010000260.1:0-7215 GCA_035533695.1 Allostellaceae bacterium
TTTTTCTTTGGGCCGCATCGTCAGCCGGCGGAAATCGGGCCACAGGCGCATCGAAGCGGATGCGCGGTGTGGCTTTCCGTGGTTATCGCTTGCCGGTGATCGACGAAACGACCTCCATCGTGAGGTTCACCACGAAATTGGTCCGAACAGCCAGATGCTCCAGGTCGCCAGCGCGATAAACGGGCCGAAAGGCAACGCCGACTGGGCGTGCAGACGGATCCCACCGAGGCGCAGCGCGCCGGCGGCGACGAGGCCGGCCGACGCCGCGGCGAAAACCACCTGGGGCAGCGCCATCACCCCGAGCCAGGCGCCAGCGGCGCTCAGCAGCTTTGCGTCCCCCCCTCCCAGGCCTTCGCGGCCGCGCAACGCCTGGTAGCCCGCGGCGACCGCACGCAGCGCGGCATAGCCGAGAACGGCGCCGAGCGCCCGGTCGGCCAGGTCCGCTCGATCGAACAGCGCAGCGGCGACAAGGCCGGCGACGATCAGCGGCAGGGTGAGGATGTCGGGCAGCAACCAGCACCGTAGGTCGATCCACCCGAGGACCAAGAGCCACCACCCGAGCAGGCAATCGAGCCATGCGCCGGGCATTCCGTCGACGAAGATCGCGATCCCCGCCACGGCCAGCGCGGCGACTTCGACGCCGGGATAAAACCAGCCGAGAGCACTGCCGCATCGACGGCAACGGCCGCGCGCTGCCATCCAGCTGAGCAACGGGACCAGATCGCGGGCGGTCAATCCCGTTCCGCACGCTTCGCATCGCGAACGCGACCAGAGGAGTTCGCGGCCGTCCGGCAAGCGGCGAATGACGACTCCAAGAAAGCTGCCGATCACCGGTGCCAGCAGCAGGAGAACCCCGCCGTCGAGGGTGAGCGAAGCAATCCTCAATCTTCTGCCCCTCAGGTGCCGACCGGGTGTCCCAACCCAGCCGAAAAGACGTCATGATGGGTGACCGCAATCGATACAAGCGGTTTTTCGCCGGCGGTGATTGGGTTCATCGAAGACAATTGGGGCGTCGCTCGGATCGGCGGCGGCTCGTTCGACCAACTGGCCGGGCTGCCGTCGAGCGTGTTCGACTTACCCTTTCCGGCATCGCCCGTTCCTCGCTTATAATCTTGCGGAGAACCAGGGTACCCCAATCACCGCACCGTTAAGCCGCTCATCATCGTGCCATGCAGATCATCGCCCACCGGTTATATGCCTGCAATGCCCGCCGCGAGGATCAGAGCGGGTTTACGTTGCTGGAGCTCCTCGTCGTCCTCGTCATCCTGGGACTGCTGATCGGCCTCGTCGGGCCGGCGGTGTTGCGGCAGCTCGGATCGGCCAAGGAGAAGATTGCGCACCAATCGATCGAACGGTTGGCCACCGTTCTCGACATGTACAAGCTCGATGTCGGAACCTATCCGACGACCGATCAGGGCGTGCAGGCCCTGATCACGCGCCCGCCCGGCGTCAAACGCTGGAACGGGCCGTATCTCAAAGGCGAGAAGGTGCCTGAAGACCCTTGGGGTCACCCGTATCTCTACCGCGACCCGAGCGAGCGTCCGGGGCACGATTACGACCTCTATTCGCTCGGCCCGACGGGTCAGCCCGGCGGCACCGGCGCCGACGCTCCGATTTACAACGAATGAGCGCCGCGCGGCGCTTGGAGTGCCGGGCAACCGCTCACCCGGTGTCGTCGTTCCAGGCCAGGATCGTATAACTCCCCGATGGGGGTGCAACGCGTACCACCACCGTGCGCGCCGCCCGCGCGTTGTCGGGGCCGTGCGAGACGACGGCGATCCGGGCGATAAATATAGCCCCCTGGCGCCCTGCGGCATTGCCGGGTGGATTGGCTTGCCCGAGCGCGGCCATGACCGCCTTCACCACCGGATCCGCATCCACGCTGCTGGGTTCGGCTGGAGCGAAGAGCGACAAATGCGGGCGGATCGCGGCAAACACTTGCGGCGTCATGCCGAGTACGCGGCGCAGTTCGCTTAGCGTTTCAAGCGGCTCGCCGGGCGGCGCGTAATCGAGCCCGGCGCCGCGATACTCTTCGACGAGTGCCGCCTGCGGCCGGGCAGCGCCAGGGGCACCGACCCACTCGCCGATCGCTCTCGCCAGGCGCCGCGCGCTGTCCGGATCGCTGCCGGTGACTCGCAGCAGCGTTTCGAGAAGAGCTGGCGAGGCGAGGTTCGGGTTGATTTCACCCACCTCATCGTGAACCCGCACCACCAGCCGACAATCGCCGATCTTAAACGCGTGGGCGGTCCCGTCGAGCGGCCAGCGGCTTTCGGGGTTCGGGTCCGTCAGGTTGAAAATCGTCCGGGAGACCGCTCCGTCGGCCGCTGCCGCCGCGACCGCGTTGGCGACCAGATTGTTGGCGATCCGAATTTCGACCCGTCCGCTTCCGGTCAGATGGGCGACGATGAATGCGATCAGCACCAGCGTCCACAGTACGATGATCAGCGCAAACCCCGCGCTCTGGCGACGCTCCGGGTCTGATGGCACCCGTTCCGGCAACAGCTACAACCCGTTCGGGTTGGCCAGGCCCGGGGCGGGCTTGTGCTGCAGTTCCTGCGGCACCAGAGCGGCATTGAGCAATTGGCTGCGCAGATCTTCCGTGAGCGCACGCGCGTCGCGCTGGTCGTGCACGACATGAGGTGTGATCAGCACCAGCAACTCCGTGCGCGCCCGTGTATTGGCCTGTGACGAGAGCAAAGTGCTGAGCCCCGGAATGTCTTTTAAAAACGGAATGCCGTTGTTGTCCTCCTGCTCGGTGTCGCGGATCAGCCCGGCGAGCGCGACGGTCTGACCATCCTGAACGGCAACTCGCGTGCGAATGATCCGGTCATCAAAGGTCGGCGCTCCCGTTGCGGTATTCACCGCGGGCGGCGCAACATCACTGACTTCCTGAGCGATATCGAGCGTGACAAGGCCGCCGGAATTGACGTGGGGTGTCACCAGCATGATCACCCCGGTGGGGTGGTAATCGATGCTGTTGACGATCGGCGCACCGGTAGTCAGCGTGCTCGTCGCCGTTCCGGTCAGGACCGGCACTTGCTGGCCGACTTGCAGACGGGCCGGCTCGTTATCCATAACAAAAACTTGTGGGGCGGATAATACCTTGACCTTGGTGACGTCAGCCAGCGCCTGCAGGATGAAATTCGGCGCCTTGCTTATCGCGAATCCCGTTAGCCCGGTCGGGGCCAGCGGTCCCGGCGGAAATGCCGGAATGGCCCCTAATGTTTCGGCCACGTGATCGAGTTTGAAATAGAACTGCGTACCGTATTGCAGCGCGCCATTGAGCGTGACTTCGGCAATCGTCGCATCGATCAACACCTGCAGGGGGACGATGTCGACCTTGCGTAGCATGCCCTCGATGGTCGAATACTCGCTGGGCGTGGCATAAATCAGCAGCGCGTTGTTACTGCGGTTCGCGATGATGCGAATGCGGTTCTCCGCCTCGGCCGCGCCGTCGTCAGTCTCGGGCGACAAGGGCTCGGTTGCGGGCGGCTCGGCGGCCGCCGGCCGGGCGGCAAGGGCGGCTCCCGGCGCGCCGGCGGTGCCAGGGGTGGCGCTCAACCCGGAGGATCCCGCCGCACCGCCGGTCTCCGCGCCGCCGAACCCGCCGCTCTCAAAGCCCTGCGCCGGCCCCATTGTCAGCGGCCGAGCGCCCGGCGCGGTGCTTCCCGGGCCTTGCGCCGTAACGTGGCCAGGGGTGAAGGCCTGCTGCAGCAGGTTTGCCAGATCTGTGCTCTGGCCGTTCTGCACGTAATAGACGTGCCATGCCCGCGCGGTCGCATCCTCGACCCGCCGCGTCAGCCGGAAGAACCGCCGCGCAGCATCGAGATAGCGCGGCTGAGAGGAGGCAACGAGGACGGCGTTCACACGCGGCAAGGGCACGACCCGCACCAAACCGCTCAGCGAACCTTCCTTTTCGGACTGCAGCGCTTTCTCAAGCGCGGCTGCCGTCGTCTGGGCGTTGCCGTCGTCGACCGGAAAGATCGCAAAGGATTGTCCAGCGAGGGTGTCGATATCGAAGGCCTGGATCAGCCCGACCATGGCCTCACGCGCCGCCATGTCGCCGCTGATGATCAGCGCATTTCGCGCCGGATCGGCGGATATCTTGCTGCCCTCGGCGACGTAAGGGGTGAGCAGCTTTGCAAGGTCCTTGGCGGAGGCATAGCGCAAGGCGACCACCTGCGCTCCCGACCCGGGGACACCCGCAGCGGCGACTGTGTTCGTCGACGCGCCCGCCGCGATCGGGACAACGAGGTAGACGCCGTTTCGACTGATCAGTGTGGCGCCGTTCTGATTGAGCAGGGTCTCAAGCGTTGGCAGCAGCGCCGCCCGCGATAGCGGTTTGCCGGTTTCAAGCGTGGCCGTGCCGCGCACACGGGGGTCAATTGTGTAATTGAGTTTTAGCGTCGTACCAAGGATGACCTGGACGATTTCCCGGATGTCCGTATCGACGAAATTCAGGGTGACGTCGCCGGGCTGCTCCGCGGCCGCGGGCGGCGATCGAGTGGCGACCGCAGGAGCCGCAACCGGACGGCGGTCTTCGAATGCCCCGATACGGCTGCGGTTGCCGGGAAGCACGCCGTTCACCCGCGGGGCCGCCGGCTGTAATTTGGCGGGCTCTTCGAGCGGAGCGAGACCCAACACGGGAATCGACTGGCATCCGCCGAGCGCCACCACGACGGCGAAGATGTAGAGCCACCCGCCGATCTTGGCCAATCGCCATATCATTGATGCCGACCGATGCTCGCCGGTCTGCGAGCTAACACTGCGCGCCGCGCATTTGCCTGCCCGCTTGCCACGCCACGCGCTTCGGGCCGACCTCGGAGGGTTGGGCCGACCTGTGCGGCCGGCCGGCCCCCCTGAGCGATAGGCGCATTAGGGCGAGCGGGTGGGGCGAGACTGGGGTCGAGCTTCGGCTGCAGGGTCTGGGTCCCGCCCGGCCCGCGCAATGAAACCTCAAGCGGCGTGATGTTCTCGACTTTCCAACCATCCACGGTTTCACCCTCGGTCAGGACGAGCGGCCTCGTCCCGGTAACGGCAAAAATCGCCAGGCGACGATCCGGTTCGATCACGATCCCGGCAAGTCTCTTGTTGGTGATTGCGAAGGCACTTGGGCCGCTGCTTTGCGGCGGGCGTCTCGTCGAACTGAACAGCGGACGGGCGAGGACCACCGCGAGGAGTCTCTCGGGCGAGACCGGTCGCACCTGACGCACGAGGGACGCCGCCGGGGTCGGGATCGGGCGCTTCTCGGTCACGGCATCGGCGGTGCCGCCACCGCGCAACTC
This sequence comes from Allostellaceae bacterium, assembly GCA_035533695.1. GTDB lineage: Bacteria > Pseudomonadota > Alphaproteobacteria > ATCC43930 > CGMCC-115725 > DATARH01. The sequence continues at coordinate 5,286 of DATLTH010000260.1, forward strand.
GAAACCAATCAGCGCAGCGAAAACGGTGCACCCGCCGAGCAGCAGCAGTATTCGGCGATCGATCACGGATGCTTGGCCTTTGCGGTCATGGCGCTGAACCCGTACACTTCGAGGCTGGCATCGAACACGGAGGCCGATGGCGCGCCCAGTCGCCTCACGAGGCTCCGGATCTCCAGATCATCGACAACAAGCGGAGGCGTCGCGGTTTCGATCGCGACAAGAAGCTTCATGAGGCTTTCATACGAGCCGTTTATCAACAGACGCAGGCCGATCCGGCGATAATCGCCCTGAGCTTGCGGCGGAAGAACCTCGGTGCTCCCGATCTTCAAGCCGGTGCCGCCCGCAAACCGCTCGACATGGCCCTCAAGGTCCGCCGAAGCGATGGCGTCGCTGGCGCCTTCGAGCGTGAATTTATGACTGTCGACCGCGTCGCGCAGTTCAGCGACACGGGTTTTCAACATCGGCAGTTCGCCGGCGGCGGCGTTCACCTTCGACAGCAGCGTGTGCCGAGACGCGATGAGCGACTCGTGCTCGGCATAGAGGTCAAGCAATGGAACCGCGATGATGAGATAGACGCCGACGGCTGCGGCGAGCAGCAACAGCAACGCCAGACTCCGGCCCTGCCAACCGCTGGGTAGAGTGGTTATCAAGGCTGCGGCCCTACATCTGCGGTAATGGTGAAAATCTCCGCCCGGAGCGCCTCTAGCCGGGTGACCGGTGCGGCGAAGGTCGGATTATGGAACTCGCCGCCGCGGGCAAGCGCACCGATCAATCGGGCAGCGCCGGCAGATCTGCCGCTGAGTGTCAGTTTCCCGTGCTGCAGCGCGAATTCGGTGAGATAAGTGTCGTCGGGCAACGCTCGGGTTACCGCCGAAAGTATCTCGAGCGGTCGGCCGGATTTGCTGAGCTCGCGCTTGACAGCGTCGACGCTGCCGGACAGCCGGTCGATTTCCTGCCGCAGCCCCTCGGCTCGTGCCGCAGTCGAGCGTCCGACTGCCAGCTGCCGGTCGAGCGCAGCGAGTTCCGCAGCCTGACGGATAAACGGCGTGGCGACAACCGCGGCGGCCAGCAGGCCGCAAGCCGCCGCCGCGAGCGCGACCAGGTGGCGCGATTGATGTTCCGGACGGATGTCGTCACGGTCTAGCCGCAGATAGGGGGTCGGCCCTTCGCCGCCCGTGACTTCCGCCCAGCTCGGCACGATCCCGGCCTGCGCCAAAGCGGATAGCAATGGCGCGACTTTGCTTCGCGGCAGCAGCAGCAGGCGGACTTGCAAACGTCCATGCTGGCGGTCGACAGCCTCGATGCGATGGTTCCAGTACAGTTCCTCGGGGGTGAACGGCGTTTCTCGATCCATTTCGAACCTGAGGACCTGATCGAGCTCAGCCTGGGCGGCGAGTGGCAGCGTAAGCGTCTTTTCCAGCAGGGCGGTTCTGCTCAGCCGGAGCGCAACCGGTCGGCCCGGCGATAGCGGCAATGCCGCCAGCCCGGCGGCGCCAAGGGCGACCCGACCGACCGGCTCTTCCCGGCCGTTGCGGCGAACCGTGACCGATAGGGCTTCGATCTGATCAAGGGGCCCGGCGGGCGCGATGATCAAAGCGTCAGCACTGGTCGGAGCAAACGGCCGCAGCCAAGGCGGCAGCAAATCGCTCAGCTGTTCAACCCACCAGGCGAAGAACGCGGCGATCATCGGCCTTCCACCTTACAGTTAGCCTTCGCCAAACCGAGCCGCCTCATATCGCCCCGTTCGCAGGCACGGGATCGGTCGCCGGGCCCGAGCATGAACCCGCAGAGTGACGACGCCGCGACAATTCGATCAGCCAGGGTATGAACCCGCGGCTCGCCGAAAAACACGGACGCATCTGGCTCCCCCTCCGCAACCCTCCCTGCTGCACCTCTATCGTAGCGGTCGCCATCAGCCGAGAAAAGGGTC
>DATLTH010000261.1:0-4100 GCA_035533695.1 Allostellaceae bacterium
GGATGCCCTGACGGAAGTGGCATACCGGAAGAGGGATTACCGTGATGCAAGGAAGGCAAGCTCTCCGTCGTCGCGGCCTTCTTCGATGTCGCGAGCGGCAAGGTTTCGATCCTCAGCTGAGCCGGCTCACACCCCCAGATAGAATTTCAGCATCCGCTCGCGCTGAGACGGGCGATAGTCAAACTGGCGCGGGTTCGCCAGATCGGCTTTGACGCTCGCAACCGGGGCGGCTATGGGATCGCAGCCGCGTTGACGGGAGCGATCAGCCGATGACCCTGCCGATGACCCTGCCATTCGAGCCGCGCGACGAAGACCGGCGGCTGCTGACGGGGCAGGGCCGCTTCTGCGACGACGAGCGCACCGCGGGCGAAGCGTACGGCGTCTTCGTCCGCTCGCCCTATGCGTTCGCCGACATCGCCGGGATCGACGCCGCCGCGGCCCGCGCGCTACCGGGGGTGCTGAGCGTGTTGACCGCAGCCGATCTGGCGCCGGCCGGAATCGGCAACGTCGCGATCGTCGTGCCGGTGCCGAACGGGCCGGGCCTCGTCGTGCCGCAGCGTCCGGCATTGGCCAGCGATGTCGTGCGCCATGTCGGCGATCCGGTGGCGCTCGTCGTCGCCGAGACCGAACCCGCCGCCCACGCCGCCGCCGAACTGGTTGCCGTCGATTATCGGCCGCGCGCGCCGGTCATCGGCGTCGCTGCCGCGGTCCGCCCCGAGGCGCCGCAGGTCTGGCCCGAGGCTCCCGGCAATCTGGCGCTCGATTGGCCGGGCTTTGCCGGCGGCGAGCGCAACCGGGCGGAGCGCGAGCGGATCGTTGCCGAGGCGGCCCATGTCGCGCGGGTGCGGCTGGTGAACCAGCGCATCGTCATGGCGCCGATGGAGCCGCGCGGCGCATTGGCGCGCTATGACCGGGAGGCCGGCCGCTTCATCCTCTCCTGCGCCTCGCAAAGCGCTTTTGTACTGCGGCAGCATCTGGCGCAATGCCTCGGCGTCGCGGCCGAGCGGGTGCGCGTCCTGAGCGGCGATGTCGGCGGCGCCTTCGGCATGCGCGTCACCCTCTACCCGGAATACCCGGTGCTGCTGATCGCGGCGCAGCAGACGGGCCGGGCGGTGCGCTGGCTGGCGAGCCGCTCGGAGTGCTTCCTCAGCGACAATCAGGCGCGCGACACGCTGATCGAGGCGGCATTGGCGCTCGACGAGCGCGGGCGCTTTCTCGCGCTCGACGTCGACGTGCTCGCCGATATGGGCGCCTACCTGACATCGCATGCGGCGTTCATCGCGACGGCAAACTTCGCGCGCTGCCTGCCGGGGATGTACGACATCCCGGATATCGGCCTGCATTTTCGCTGCGTCTTTACCAACACCGTGCCGACCGGACCCTATCGCGGCGCCGGCCGGCCGGAGGCGAATTATTGCCTCGAACGCCTCGTCGACGCCGCGGCGCGGGTCAGCGGCATCGACCGGCTCGAATTGCGCCGGCGGAATTTGATCCCGCGCGAGCGGATGCCATACCGGACCCCGGTCGGTACCACCTATGACAGCGGCGACTTTCCGGGATTGTTCGATGCCGCGCTGAAGCGCGCCGATGTCGCCCATTTCAAGGACCGCGCCGACGCCGCCAAAAAATCGGGCAGGCGTCGCGGGCTTGGCGTCGCGTGCTTTCTCGAAATCGCCGGCGGCCAGCCCGGCGAGGGCGCCGGCCTCCTCTTTCCCGGCGCCAGCAAGCTGTTGCTCGCGATCGGGGTGCAGGCGAGCGGGCAGGGCCACAAGACGCTCTACCGCCGGCTCGCCGCCGAGCGGCTGGGAATTCCGGCGGCGCAAATCGAGGTGACGCAAGGCGACAGCGATGACGGCGTGCCGAGCGCCGGGGCGGTGGCCTCAAGGTCCACGATGTCGGTCGGGGGCGCCGTCGTCGCAGCGATCGACGCGGTCATCGAAAAGGGGCGGCGGATCGCCGCTCACGTCCTCGAAGCCGCCGAAGCCGACATCGCCTACCGCAACGGCGTCTTCGAGATCGCCGGCACCGACCGGCATATTGCGCTGTTCGATCTCGCCGAGCGGGCCCGCGCGCTGGCGCGGGAAGGGGCGATCGCAGAGGATCTCGACACCAGGCGCACCGCCGATGTGCCGCCCTCCTTTCCCAACGGCGTGCATGTCGCCGAAGTTGAAATCGAGCCCGACACCGGGCGGGTGTCGCTGGTCGCGTACACCGCAGTCGACGATTGCGGCCGCGTATTGCAGCCCGTGCTGGTCGAAGGCCAGGTGCAGGGCGGTGTCGCGCAGGGCGTCGGGCAGGCCCTCTTCGAAAACGCCGTCTACGACAAGGCGAGCGGCCAGCTGCTGGCCGGCTCGCTGATGGACTACGCGATGCCGCGCGCCGACGAACTGCCCGACATCACCAGCGCGCTGCGCCCGGTGCCGTCAACGACGAACGCGCTCGGGGTCAAGGGCGTCGGCGAAGCCGGCACCACCGCCGCGCTCGCCGCGGTCATCAACGCCGTCGCCGACGCCTTGCCCGAGATGCCCGACATCGACATGCCGGCCACCCCGGAGCTTGTGTGGCGGGCGATTCATCGTGTTCCTCAAACCGGAGAATAGGACATGGCCGCGCTGACCCTCGACCAGGCCTCGACGATTGTCGATCAGGCCCTCGCCAAAGGCCGCGAATTAAACCTGCAGCCGCTGACCGTCGTGGTGCTCGACGCCGGCGGCCAGTTGAAGGCGATGAAACGCGAAGACCGCTCCAGCCTGTTGCGGCCGGAGATCGCGATGGGCAAGGCGTGGGGCACGCTCGGGATGGGCTTCGGCGGGCGCGAGTTCGCCCGCCGGATGGCGGCCGGCGGCGGCGGCTTCATTCAGGCGCTGACGGTCGCCTCGGGCGGGCGCATCGTGCCGGTGCCGGGCGGCGTCCTGATCCGCGACGCGGCGGGCGAGATCCCAGGGGAGATCATCGGCGCGGCCGGGATCAGCGGCGATACCTCGGACAAGGACGAGGCCTGCGCCATTCACGGCATCCGCGCCGCCGGTCTTACCCCCGATACCGGCGACCCGGCCTGACGGCTCAGTGCGGGGCGGGGGCCGGCGGAGGCGGAGGCGGCACCGCAACGCCCGAGCGCTGCGCATCGCCTGCCGCGAGCCGGATATACTGGCCGGTCAGCCCGTCATACTGGTAGACGCCGGCATAGGCCGGAAGGCGGTATGGCATCACCCCGGCGACCGGCGGGGTCGGCGCATAGCCCGGATCGACAAAGAAGCCGCTGACCGGCGCGCTGCGCTCATGCAGCGTCATCGCCCGGTCATAGGCGGTGTCGAGGGGGCTGGGCAGCAACGGGTTGTAGGGCGGCGGGGCGATAGCCACCGGCACCGGCACCGGCACCCGGTGCCGCCAATGGCGAACGTAATGCCGCACGCGACGGCGGTGCCGCACGACGTGGCGCACGAAGTGACGCACCGGCCGACACGTGCATTGCGGCGCGGTCGTCATGTTTGTCGCCGCAGCGCCGGCGGCAGCCGCCGGCGGGTCGGCCGCCTGGCTCGCCGCCGGCACCGCAAAGGCAACCAGGAAAGCACCAGTAATCGCGCTGATCAGTCGCATCGCCCTCTCCCCCAGGATGCTCGGTTCCGATCCAGAACAGCGAAACATCCTTGAAACTCCGTTAAATTTATGCGCGAAAACTACCCTCGACTGCAAGCGCCACCGCCAAGCACACAGAATTTGGCGCAGTGAGGATGGTTGAGCGCCACCTGCCCGAGAGCGCCGGCGAGGCCCGGGCCGAGGTCGAAACGCGGGTCGTAGGGCAGCAGCGTACAGGCGATGACGCTCGGCCGGGCAGCTCCCTTGAACTTCACCACCATGCGCGAACTGGCGCACATAACGCTTTGTGGCGACTTGCCGAGGAGGCTCCAGCAGGCGTCGGTAATTTCAGGTACATCCGCGGCTGGGTCCATTTCGGGAAACACCGTCAGCATGCCCGGATCGTTTGCGTCGAGCGCGATGCCGAGTTCGCTGAACAAGGCGGCAAAGCCGCGCCTGATCGCCGCCTCCGATTCGCCCGACAGGCGCCGGCTCGCCACCGACACCGCGAATCGATTCGCCGC
>DATLTH010000262.1:0-3616 GCA_035533695.1 Allostellaceae bacterium
TTCGGCGTCATCAGCGTGAAGCGATAGTGCTGGCCTTCGTAGGCGGGCTTGTCGCCGTCCTTCCAGCAACGCCAGATCGCGCGCAACACCTGGACGTATTCGCGCATGCGCGGCGCCGGCGGCGACCATGGCACCGAGAAACGCCGCCCGTTGTGGCCGCGCACCTGCGAGCCGAGCCCGACCACAAAGCGCCCGCCGTTCGAGCCGGCCATGTCCCAGCCGACTTCGGCGACGGCCATCGGGGTGCGGGCAAAGGCGATCGCGACGCCGGTATGCAGTTCGATATGTTCGGTCGCCGCGCCGGCGACCGCCAGCGCGAGGAACGGGTCGTGCTGGTTCTCCGGCGCGACGATGCCGTCATAACCCTCGGCCTCGGCGTTCCGCGCCGCCTGCGGCACCAGCCGCAAATTGTGCTGCGGCACCGTCGTGAACACGCGCATCGCTCGCTCCTTTCCCGCTCGTCCGGAGTGCGGGATCGGGACACAAAATCGCCGGCCGGAGCAACCCCTGTTTCGCTATACTCGCACGATGTCGCGACCGTTTCTCGGCTGGCCGGGCATTCCGCTGGCGCTTTTGTCGGCGCTGTTGTTCGGCATCAGCACGCCGTTCGCCAAATTGCTGCTCGGCGCCGGGGTCAGCCCGTGGCTGCTCGCGGGCCTGCTCTATCTCGGCTCCGGGATCGGGCTCGGCCTCGTGCAGGTGATGCGCAAATTGCGCGGGCAAACGATGGCCGAAGCGCCATTGCGCCGCGCCGATCTGCCCTGGCTCGCCCTGGTGGTGCTGAGCGGCGGCGTCGCCGGCCCGGTATTGCTGATGTTTGGCCTCGCAACAACCGCGGCCTCGTCGGCGAGCCTGCTGCTCAACCTCGAAGGGCTGGCGACGATGGCGATCGCCTGGCTGATGTTCCGCGAGAATGTCGACCGCCGGCTCCTCGTCGGCGCCGCTTCGATCCTGGCCGGCGCGGTTCTGCTGTCCTGGCAGGGCGGGCCGGGCGGACTGGGCTGGGGTGCGGTGGCGATTGCCGGCGCCTGCCTCGCCTGGGGCATCGACAACAATCTGACGCGCCGCCTGAGCGCCGCCGATCCGGTCCAGATCGCGCTGATCAAGGGGCTGGCGGCGGGCGCCGTCAACCTCGCGCTCGCACTCGCCATAGGAACCGCCCTGCCCTCGACGACCGCGATCGGCGGCGCGGCAGTGGTCGGCTTTATCGGCTACGGCGTCAGCCTGGTGATGTTCGTATTGGCCTTGCGGCATCTCGGTGCGGCGCGCACCGCCGCCTATTTTTCGACGGCGCCGTTTGTCGGTGCGGTGGTCGCCATCGCGATGTTCGGCGAGCCGCTGACCGCGCGGCTGGCCGGCGCCGGGCTATTGATGGCAATGGGGCTCTACCTCCACCTCGCCGAGCGCCACGAGCACGAGCACGCACACGCCCCGCTCGATCACGAGCATCGCCACGTCCACGACGAACACCACCAGCACGAGCACAGGCCGGGCGATCCCCCCGGCGAGCCGCACGCGCACCGCCACCGCCACCTGCCGCTCGTGCACGCGCATCCGCATTACCCCGACCTGCACCACCGCCACCGCCACCGCCACCGGCACACAGACGGGCACATTCCCGCAAGCTGAGGAGATCGCCCGATGTCACAGCCCGTCGATCCGGTCGTCGTCTCGATTGTGCAGCATCGCCTGCTCGCCATCGTCGAGGAGATGGGCGAAGCAATGCTGCGCACCTCCTATTCGCAGATTCTCAATTCGAGCCGCGACTTCTCGACCGCGATCTGCGATCTCGACGGGCGTCTGATCGCCCAGGCCGAGCATGTGCCGATCCATGTCGGCGCGCTCCCCTTCGCGGCGCGAGCGGTCAGCGAGTTTTTCCGCGGCGACATTCACCCGGGCGACGTGTTTCTGCTCAACGACCCCTACCACGGCGGCAATCACCTGCCGGACCTGACCGCCTTCGTGCCCATTTTTGAAGGCGACCAGCCGCGCTTCTGGTCGATCAACCGGGCGCACCAGAGCGATATCGGCGGCGCGACGCATGGCGCGTACAACGCGAGCGCCACCGATATCTGGCAGGAGGGCATCCGCATCACGCCGCTGCGGCTTTACGACAAGGGCGCGGTGCGCCGCGACCTCTTGCAAATGATCGCGACCAACGTGCGCCATCCGCGCGATTTTCGCGGCGACCTCGCGGCGATGATCGGCTCGGCCCATGCCGGCGAGCGGCGCTTTCTGGCATTGGCCCGCGAATTCGGCTGGGCGACGACGCACGAAGCGATCGCCGCCGTGCTCGACGGCGCCGAGCGCCAGACCCGCACCGTCATTGCGCAGTGGCCGGACGGGGTCTATCGCGGCGAAGCGCTGCTCGACGATGACGGGCGCGGCAACCAGGACATCCACATTCGCGCCACGGTCACCAAATCGGGCAGCGACCTCCGGATCGACCTGTCGGATTCGCACGAGCAGGTGCAGAGCTTCATCAATTCGTCGTACGCCAACACCTATTCGGCGGTCGTCGTCGCGCTGTCGTTCCTGATCGACCCGGACACGCCGAAAAACGACGGCACGTTCCGGCCGATCGAACTGATCGCCAAGCCGGGCACGATCGTGTGGGCCGACGAGGGCCTGCCGCTGACCCTGTGCACCAGCCATTGCGGCCAGGAGATCATCGAGGCGATCGTCAAGGCCCTGGCGCCGGCCTGCCCCGAGCGCGCGATGGCCGGCTGGGGCCGCCGCTTCCGCATCGCGATCCAGGGCCGGGACCCGCGCAATCAGCGCCCGTTCCTGTGGCATTTCTTCCAGGGACGGCCGGGCGGCGGCGCGTCCTCGGCCGGCGACGGCTGGCCGGGCGCCGGCGAATGGCATTCCGCGGGCGGCATCAAGTTCGGCAGCCTCGAAGTCACCGAGGCGCGCTTTCCGCTGTTCTTCAAGACGCACGAGTTCCGCCCGGATTCGGGCGGCACCGGGCATTTTCGCGGCGGCCCCGGCGGGATCGTCGAGATGATCGTCGAGACCGCCGAGCCGGCGATCGGCAACACCGCCGGCGAGGGCACCCGCCACGGCGCCTGCGGCATCCTCAGCGGCGAGGACGGCATGACGCACCGCTATACGCTCCATTCCGGCAACGAGGAGCCGCGGCCGATCAAGACCAAGGAGACCGGGATCCTGATCCGCCCCGGCGACCGGCTGGTGTTGGAATCGGGCGGCGGCGGCGGCTGGGGCGACCCGGCAAAACGCGATCCCGCTGCGCTCGCCAACGACATCGAAAACGGCTTCGTCAGCAATGATTCCCTCCCCCGCTTGCGGGGGAGGGTCAGGGTGGGGGCGGGGTTAATGCGTCCTCGCCGCATCGACAACTGATGCGCACGCCGATACCTCAGATGGACGAGACTGACAAAATCTCTTGGGAATGGGGTAATGAGGTTCTCTATCGCATGTGTCGGGAAGAACCGGGCCACACGGATCGCAACAAAGTCGCTGCAAAACTCTGGCTGATCGGACGCGCATATGCCGCGCAAATCGAACGGCGCGCGGGCGCGACTGGAGATAGCGAGGTTCTCTATGCCAGAGTCGCCACAAAAATCGTCGAGTCCGATATCGACAAGTGGCTAGA
>DATLTH010000263.1:0-3591 GCA_035533695.1 Allostellaceae bacterium
GAGCAGGTGCAATTCGGCGATCTCGACCGGGCGGGCGGCGAGTTCGGGCATCCGGCCGGCGCGCGCCAGCGCATAGGCGCGCCTTCCGGCCAATTTGATTGCCGAATAGGCAGGCGGGCGCTGCAGGATTGTGCCGGTGAGACGGGGAAGCGCCGCCAGAATCGCGGCGGCGTCGGGCCGCGCTGCGCTCTCGCCGACGAGGGCGCCTTCGCGGTCGTCGGTGTCGCGCGCTTCACCCCAGCGGATGCGAAAGCGGTAGCGCTTGCGGCCGCCGACGGCAAAACGCGCGGTCTTCGTCGCTTCGCCCAGGGCAAGCGGCAGGACCCCGGTCGCGAGCGGGTCGAGCGTCCCGGCGTGGCCGACCTTTGCCCCGCTGCTGCGCTTGATCGCGGCGACCACCCGCGCCGAGGTCACGCCGTAGGGCTTGTCGATGACGAGCCAGCCGTGCAGCCCGCTCGCCCCCACCCTTCTCTCCCCCGCATGCGGGGGAGGGCTAGGGAGGGGGCTGGGTGCCGTCATCATCGGGCTCGGCGGGGGGCGCAAGGTCGCGCTCGACCTCGGGGCGGGCGAGCAGCGCGGCGATGTGGGCGGCGTTGTCGAACGCGTTATCGAAGGCGAAAACGAGGTTGGGAACCTGGCGCAATTCGACCATGCGGGCCACCCGACCCTTCAGAAACACCGCGCTGCGCTTCAACCCGGCCATGATCTCGCCGGCATTGCTGCCGGCGAGCGGCACGACGAACGCGGTCGCGCGGCGCAGATCGGGGCTGACCTGCACTTCGGTCACCGTGACGTTGGCCTCGCGCAACGCCGGATCGCGCAATTCGCCGGGCCGCAGCAATTGCGCCAGCGCGTGGCGCAACTCTTCCCCGACGCGCAACTGCCGCTGACTGGCCGCGCGCGCGCCAGACGGATGCTCACGGTCGCGTCGCTGAGGCATCAGTTATCCGCCCCCTCGGAAACGAGGGACCTCCCGGTAAAAACATCGCATTCCCGGCGGAAGCCGGGACCCATCTTTTAGCCAACTCACGTGCAGACAAATGGATCCCGGCTTGCGCCGGGAAGCGGTTGAAGCAGCTGAACAACAACTACAGCGTGCGGGCGACTTCCTCGACCTCGAAGCACTCGATCGTGTCGCCGACCTGGATGTTTTCGTAGTTTTCGAAGGCCATACCGCATTCGTAGCCGTCGCGCACCTCGCGCACCTCGTCCTTGAAGCGTTTCAGCGTTTTCAGCGCGCCCTCGTGGATCACGACATTGTCGCGCAAGAGGCGCACCTTGGCGCCGCGCCGCACCACCCCGTCCGTTACCATGCAGCCGGCGACCTTGCCGACCCGGGTGATGTTGAACACTTCGCGGATCGCCGCATTGCCGAGGAAGCGTTCGCGCAAGGTCGGCGACAGCATGCCGGACAGCGCGCTGCGCACGTCGTCGATCAAATCGTAGATGATCGCGTAATAGCGGATTTCGACGCCGTCGCGGGTCGCGAGGTCGCGCGCCTGCGGGTTGGCCCGGACGTTGAAGCCGATGATGACGGCGCCGGTCGCCTTGGCGAGGATCACGTCGCTTTCGTTGATCCCGCCGACCGCCGAGTGCAATACGCGCACCGCGACCTCGTCGGTTGACAGTTTTTCCAAGGACCCGACGATCGCTTCGAGCGAACCCTGGACATCGGATTTGACGACGACCGGCAGTTCCTTCGCGACCCCCGAGGCGATCTGCGAGAACATCTGCTCGAGCGTGCCGCGGCCGCCCGCCGCCGCCGCGGTGTCGCGCCGCCGGCGCTGGCGGAAATCGGTGACTTCGCGGGCGCGGCCCTCGCTCTCGACGACGACAAAATCGTCGCCGGCGAGCGGCAGGCCGTTGAGGCCGAGAACCTCGATCGGGGTCGATGGGCCCGCCTCGCGCATTGTCTGCCCGCGCTCGTCGACCAGCGCGCGCACCCGGCCCCACTCGCTGCCGGCGACGAAGATGTCGCCGACCTCAAGCGTGCCGCGCTGCACCAGCACAGTCGCTACCGGGCCACGGCCGCGTTCGAGCTTTGCCTCGAGCACCACCCCTTCCGCGTCGCGGACCGAATTGGCCTGCAAGTCGAGCAGCTCGGCCTGTAAGAGGATGGCCTCCTCGAGCTTGTCGAGATTGGTTTTCTTGAGGGCCGACACTTCGACATCGAGCACCTCGCCGCCCAATTCCTCGACGACGATCTCGTGCTGCAGCAACTCCTGCCGTACCCGTTCCGGCTTGGCATCGGGCCGGTCCATCTTGTTGATCGCGACGATGATCGGGACATTGGCGGCGCGGGCGTGCCGGATCGCCTCGACGGTCTGCTCCATGATGCCGTCATCGGCGGCGACGACCAGCACGACGATGTCGGTGATGTTGGCGCCGCGCGCGCGCATCGCGGTAAAGGCCTGGTGGCCCGGCGTGTCGATAAAGGTGATCTGCTTGCCGCCTTTGAGAGTGACGCGGTAGGCGCCGATGTGCTGGGTGATCCCGCCCGCCTCGCCGGCCGCGACATCGGTCTCGCGCAAGGCGTCGAGCAACGAGGTCTTGCCGTGATCGACATGCCCCATGATCGTGACGACCGGGGCGCGCGGTTCGAGCATCTCGGGCTCGTCAGCCTCTCCGCGCAACCCGATCTCGACGTCGGATTCGGCGACCCGGCGCAGCCGATGGCCGAATTCGGTCACGATCAGCTCGGCGGTATCGGCGTCGATCACCTGGTTGATCGTCGCCATCACGCCCATGCGCATCAGCGACTTGATCACATCGGCGCCGCGCTCGGCCATGCGGTTCGCCAATTCCTGGATCGTGATCGTCTCGGGAACGACGACCTCGCGGACGATCTTGGGCTGCTCCTGGCGCAGCATGCGCTGGCGTTCGCGCTCGCGGGCGCGGCGCACCGACGCGAGGCTGCGCATGCGCTCGCCGGCATCCTCGTCGAGCGCACGGGTCACGGTCAGCTTGCCGCGGCGGCGCTGCTCGTCGCGGCGGACCGGCGCGACCGGGCGCTTCACTTCGGGGCGGCGGCCGGGGCGGAACGCCGTGGCCGGCTCTTCTTCCTCCTCGACCGGCATCTTGCCGGCCGCGGTCAACGCAGCGACTTTGGCGGCGGCGGCCTTGCCGGCGCGCTCCGCAACCTCGCGCCGCGATTCTTCCTCGCGGCGGCGGGATTCTTCGTCGACCGCGCGCTGCTTTGCTTCTTCGTCGGCGCGCTTTCGGGATTCTTCCTCTTCGCTGCGGCGCCGGGCCTCTTCCTCGGTGCGTTGGCGCGCCTCTTCCTCGGCGCGCTGCGCTTCCTCGCGACGCCGATCCGCTTCGGCCAGCGCATCACGTTGGCGCGATTCCTCGTCGGCCTTGCGGGCGTCCTGCAGGGCTCGCACGCGCCCCGCGCGCTCTTCTTCGGTTAGAGCGCGCGGCATGCTGACCGGACGCCGGACCGGCTCCGTAACCGGCGCAGGCGCCGCCGGCTGGGCGCGTGCGACAACCGGCGGGGCCGCGTCGGGGCGCCCGCTCTCGACCGCAGCGCCCGGCGCCAGCGTCCGCTTCTTGCGCACCTCGACCGTCACGGTCTTCGTGCGTCCGTGCGAG
>DATLTH010000264.1:0-6101 GCA_035533695.1 Allostellaceae bacterium
TGTCATAAAATGTGCGCAAAAAGCGGCTCGGCGAACGATTTAGATTCCGAACATGTGATGAAAATAGAAGTTTTAAGAACGACCACGATATTGCAGAAATAATAAGAATTGCGAATACTATAAGATAGCCTGATGAAAAAATGCTTGGCGTAATTTGTTGAAATAAAATTACGATCAAAATCGTAACCGGTATCGAAACGCGATAATACCACAATATATTTTGGTAAAGACGATGTTCCGTTTCAGCGTCGGGTATTACATATGGGCGCGACCACGGGCCATAGAGATAGAATAGCCGCTCTCCGTTAGGGCCGTTCGAGAATGCGGCGTCGGCAAACAGCTTGAAATAACGCATTTGTCAGTAAGGACAGTGGTTTCGGCGTTAGCTATCGCCTTTCGCCACCCTCATCCAATCCGGCTGCAATGGCAAGAGTTGCGCCCGATCGGCTTGGAGGACCCGGCGCGCATCGACTGCATCGAGGCGCAACAGGGCGAGGCCGAGACCGTCGCGCGACGAGCGCATCTCGCCGGCGTCCTTGCCGTCGAGCGTGACGACCGTGCCGGGATCCGGCGCCGGCCCGTCGATCCGCACCGGCAACAGCCGCTTTTTGATCAGCCCGCGGTATTTCGTCCGCGCGGTCAATTCCTGGCCGACATAGCAGCCTTTTTGCCAGTCGACGCCGCCGAGTTCGTCGAAACCGGCCTCCAGCAGGATCGATTTTTCCGGCACCAGGTCGCGGCTGCCGTCGGGGATGCCGAGCGCCAGCCGGTGGCGGTCATAGGCCGCGATATCGGTCTCGACGAGACCCAAAGCGGCGAGGGCCGGCCGCAGCGCCTCGTGCGGCAGGATGGCGCGCGCACCGAGCGCGAGGAGCCGCGGGTCACTCAACACGATGCCGTCGGCTGCCGGGCGTGCCATGCCGGGGGTCGCGGCGAGGCCGAGCGCGGCGATCGCACCCGCGCCGAACACCGCAGCGACAGCGAGGTCGGGCCGCTCGGCAAGCTCGACCTTGGCGCGCAGCCGATACAGCGACAGGCGCCGCTTCAGGTCACTGAAACGCGCCGCCTCGGCGTCGAGCCAGATCGCCTCGCCCTCTTCGACCATGATGAAATCGTGCAGGAATTTGCCCTGCGCCGTCAGCAACGCGGCGTACAGCGCGCGGTCGGGCGCGAGCTTTTCGACGTCGTTGGAGACCAGCCCCTGCAGAAACGGGCGGCGATCGGGACCCGACACGGCAAGAATGCCGCGCTCGGCAAGGACGACATAATTCCCCTGCGTCATTGTCATCGCGCCATCACCGTCGGCCAGGCCAACAGGTGGCGACCGGGGGCTTGCTTGGCAAGGCGGCGCGCGCGGGCTATCAACGCGGCAAAGCCATGATCACCGCGCGCCCCGATCCGCGACCGCCGGCCTCGCAAGACGCGAACGGCCGGGGTGCGCCTGCCGATGCGGGAGGTGATGCCGCCCCTTCCGGCGAGCGAAGAACGCAATGGCGTCATCGCTGCGAAGCATGGGGAGCCGGCCTGTTTTTCGGCATTTTCGGGGCGTTGCCGATCGGCGCCGCGTCGGCGCTCGGCGGCTGGCTGGCCTCCCGCATCGGGCCTCGCCTCGCGATCTCGCGCCGCGCGCGTCGCCATATCGCCACGGCATTGCCGGCGCTGAGCGCGACGCAGGTCGAGGCCGCGCTGCGCGGGATGTGGGACAATCTCGGCCGCGTCGCCGCCGAATATCCGCATCTGCGCCATATTCGCGTCTTCTCGCCGGGCAGCAGGGTCGAAATCCGCGGCCTCGATCATGTCGAGCGGGCGATCGGCGACGGCCGCCGCATGATCCTCTTCTCCGCCCACCTGGCGAACTGGGAGATCGCCGCGCTCGCGGCCACGCAATACGGCATCGACATTGCGCAGATTTACCGATCCGCCAACAATCCGCTGGTCGACGCCATCATTCGCCGGTGTCGCGGCGCGCACGGCGAATTCATCCCGAAGGAAGCCGTCGGGCGGCGCGCGGTGGCGGCATTGCGGCGCGGCGCGCATCTCGCAATTCTGGTGGACCAGAAGCTCAATGAGGGAATCCCGGTCGGGTTTTTCGGGCGGCCGGCGATGACCGCACCGACCCTCGCGGTGCTGGCGTTGCGCTATCGCTGCGACGTGCTGCCGGCGCGGGTCGAGCGGCTCGCGGGCGCGCATTTCCGGCTGACGATCGGCCCGAGGTTGGCCTTGCCCGATTCGGGCAACCGCAACGCCGATGTCGCGACGCTGATGGCGGCAGTCAATGCCGCGCTGGAAGGCTGGATTCGCGAGCGGCCCGAACAGTGGTTCTGGCTGCACCGCCGCTGGCCCGACGCGGGTTGAGCCGGCGCCCGGCTTGGCATGGCGGCGTGCGCGCGCTATGAAGGTTGCGGATCGGGGATATGCGCATCCTGTTCGTGACCGCCACTCGCATCGGCGATGCCGTGCTATCGACCGGTCTGTTGTCCCATCTCGTCGAACATTACCCCGGCGCCCGTCTGACAATCGCGGCGGGGCCGATCGCTGCGCCGCTGTTCGAAGCGGTCCCCGGGCTCGAGCGGCTGCTGATCGTCCACAAACGGCGCTGGTCGCTGCATTGGCTCGCCCTCTACGGCCGCACGGCTTCACACCATTGGGACCTCGTCGTCGATCTGCGCGGGTCGCTCCTCGCCTGGACATTGCGCGCCGGAAAGCGTCGGGTGATGGCCAAGGGCGACGCGCGCGAACACCGGGTGCGCCAGCTCGGCCGCCTGTTCGATCTCGATCCGCCGCCCGGCCCTGTCCTGTGGACCGCGCCGCGTCACGAGCATGCCGCCGAGGCGCTGGTGCCGGCGGGCATGCCGGTCCTGGCGATCGCCCCGGCCGCCAACTGGCGCGGCAAGCAATGGCGTGCCGAACGCTTCGCCGAGCTCGCCCGGCGGCTGACCGGCGCCGGCGGCCCGTTGCCGGGCGCCCGCATCGCCGTGCTGGCGGCCGCGCATGAGCGGGCGCAGGCGGCGCCGCTGCTGGCCGCAACCCCGGAGCTGCAGGTCATCGACCTGGTGGGCCGCACCGACCTCTTGACCGCGGCTTCGATAGTGCGGCGCTGCGCGCTGTTTATCGGCAACGACACCGGACTGATGCACATCGCCGCGGCGGTCGGCGTGCCGACCCTCGGGCTGTTCGGCCCAAGCCCGGTCGAGCAATACGCGCCGTGGGGGAGCTGCACGGCCGTGGTGCGCACGGCATTGCCGCGCGAAGAATTGTTTGCGCCGGGCTTCGACCACCGCACCACCGACACGCTGATGGACAGCCTGTCGGTCGACGCCGTCGAGGCGGCGGCGGGCGCGCTGTGGCAGCGGGCGGCAAGCAGGGCCGCATGACCCTCGCGACCCAACCGCTGACCACGGCCAACAAGGTTGCCTGTTCGCCGCGCCTTTCGGCCCTCGTCGTCGCCCGCAACGAGGCGGCGCAGCTGGCCCAATGCCTCTCATGCCTCGCCTTCGCCGACGAGATCGTCGTTGTGCTCGACCGCTGCGAAGACCGCTCGCGCGACATCGCCGGCGAATTTACCGACCATATCATCGAGGGCGCCTGGGAGCGCGAAGGGCCGCGCCGCAATGCCGGCATCGCCGCCTGCCGCAGCGAATGGATCCTCGAAGTCGATGCCGACGAGCGGGTCGGGCCGGCGCTCGCCGCCGAGATCGGCGCGCTCGTCGCGGGCTCCTCGGCAGACTGGCACCTGATCCCGGTCGACAATTACATCGGCGAGCGGCTGGTGCGCTGGGGCTGGGGCGCCTCGTTCGGACGCTCGGCCCATGCCGGGCTGTTCCGCCGCGGCGCCAAGCGCTGGGGCAATGAGCGCGTTCATCCGGCGGTCGCCTTGTCGGGCGTGCAGGGGCCGAGGCTCGCGGCCCGCCTCGTGCATCACGTCGACCGCAACATCTCCGATATGCTGCTCCGCCTCGACCGCTATACCACCCTGCGGGCGCAGGATCTGCGCGACAGCGGCGATATCGGCAGCTTTGCGCACAACCTGCGGCGGATCGCGTCGCGCTTCTGGAAATGCTATGTCGGCCGGCGCGGCTATCGCGAAGGCGCCTGGGGGTTTCTGATTGCGCTGTGCGCCGGGCTCTATCCGATCCTGTCGTATCTGAAGGCGCGGTTGGAGCGCGAGTGATGGCGCCCCGCTAATGGCTCGCATCGTCATGGCCGACGACGGCATCGCCTTCGACGGCCGGACCGCCGCGGCGGGGCCGCTCGGCGGGGCCGAGACCGCCTTTGTCGCGCTGGCCGAAGCATTCGCCGCAAGAGGCCACGAGGTCGTCGCGCGCAGCCATTGCCGCGAACCGCTCACTCACAACAGCGTCGCCTGGGCGCCGCTCGCCACCGGGGTCCCGCAACGGTGCGATCTCTACATCGGCAATCGCGGCCACCGGGTGATCGGCCTCTCGCCGCAGGCGCGCCGTCGCCTGTTCTGGCTGCACAACCCGGCGCGCTACCTGAAAAAGCCGCGGTTTCTGTGGCCGCTGCTGCGCTATCGCCCGACCCTCGTCGCGAGCGGGCATTATCATGCCGAGACCGTCCCCGACTGGCTGCCGCGCGGCGGATTGCAAATCGTCCCCTACGGGGTTCTCGACCGGTTCCGCCGCGCGAGCGAACATATGCCGCCGCCGCCCCGCGCGGTGTTCACCTCGAACCCGCTGCGCGGGCTCGACTGGCTGCTCGATTTGTGGGTGACCCGGATCGTGCCGCACGTGCCTGAGGCCGAGCTGCACATCTATGCCGGACCGGCGGTTTATCGCGGCATTTCCGGCGAGACGGCGCAGCTTATGGCGACGGTCCTCGGACGGGCGGATGCACTGCGCGCGCACGGGGTGCGCCGGCATGAGCCGGTCGGCCGCGAGGGGCTGGCGGAGGTCTTGGCCGGTGCGCGCGTCATGCTGTACCGCGGCAACGCCGGCGAAACCTTCTGCCTCGCGCTGGCCGAGGCGCAGGCGATGGGGGTGCCGGCGGTGGTGACGCCGCTCGGCAGCGTCGGCGAGCGGATTGTCGACGGACAGACCGGCCGCGTTGCGGTCAGCGACGGCGAATTCGCCGAAGCGGCGATCGCCGCCCTGAGCGACGACGATTTGTGGCAGCGCTGGCACCGCCAGGCGCTGGCGACGCAGCGCGGCCTCTCCTGGGACGCCGTCGCCGAAAAGTTCGAGGAACTGATGTGACCGCCAAAGGCGGGCATTGACGTGCGATGCGCCAGATCCTGGTGATCCGCTATGGCGGCTTTGGCGACATGATCTTGAGCGCGGCCGCGTTTCGCACAATCCGCGCTTATCACCGGGCCGATCATATCGCTGTGCTGACGACGCCGCGGTTTCGCGATCTGCTGGCGGCGAGCGCCTATTTCGACGAAATCCTGATCGACGAGCGGCTGAAGCCATGGCGGGTGCCCGGCTGGCTGCGCCTCGCGCGGCGGTTGCGCCGCCGGCATTTCGACCGCGTCTACGATTTGCAGCGCAACGAGCGCACGAGCATCCTCTACCGGATCATCGGCGCCGGCCGAAGGGTGGAGTGGTCCGGCGTGATCCGGGGCTGCTCGCACTTCGTGAAGGACGACCCGAACGACCGCCGGCACATCGTCGACCGGCTGGCGGAGCAGCTCGCGGTCGCCGGCATCGCCGACATGCTGATGCCCGATTTCACCTGGCTCGCCGGAGACATCGCGCGCTTCGCACTGCCGCCCGACTATGTGCTGATCGTGCCCGGCGGCGCGCCGCGCCGTCCCGAGAAGCGCGCTCCGGCCGAATGCTTCGCCGGGCTGGGGCGGCATTTGATGAGCGGCGGCATGACCCCCGTCCTGGTCGGCACCGCTGCCGAGCGGGCGCAGATCGACAAAATCCTCGGGCTTTGCCCGGGCGCGATCGACCTGTCCGATCGCACCAGCTTTGGCGACATCGCCGATCTGGCGCGTGGCGCGCAGGGCGCGGTGGGCAACGACACCGGGGCGATGCAGCTCGCCGCTTCGGTCGGCTGCCCGTCATTGGTGCTGTTCTCGGCGGCCTCCAACCCGCGCCGCATCGCGCCGCGCGGCCGGCATGTGCGGATCGTGCAGA
>DATLTH010000265.1:0-2931 GCA_035533695.1 Allostellaceae bacterium
ATCCTCGCCGGCGACAATGCCGCTTTCGCGCAGCCGGCGGCGCGGCGCGATGCGGCCGGTGGCGCGGCTGCATTGCACGACGACGACGCCGGATTTCGCCGCCGCGACAAAGGCCTCCTGCTGTGCCGGGCTCGGCGTGCCCGGCGCGAACCCGGCCGAGACCAAACCGCGGGCGCCGGCCCTGACCGCCGCCTCGACAAGATCGCCGTCGGCGCCGGCATAGGAATAGATGATGTCGACCCGCGGCAGCGCGGCGATCTCGCGCGCCGCGAACGGCGTGTCGGGCATGTGCGCCTTCAAGGGCATGCGATAGAAATGCGGGCCGTCGCCGTCGATGTGGCCGAGTGCACCGTAATCGAGCGAGCGGAAGGTCTGCACCCGATAGGTCGACGTTTTGACGACATCGCGCGCCGGGTGAATCTCGTTGTTGAGCACGACGAGAACGCCCATGCCGCGCGCTTCGGGGCAGCCGGCAACCTGCAGGGCATTGACCAGGTTCGTCCCGGCATCGGTGCCGAGGGCGCTGGCCGGCCGCTGCGCTCCGACCAGCACCACAGGCTGGCTGACGCCGAGCGTCAGGTTCAGAAAAAACGCCGTCTCTTCCAGCGTCGCGGTGCCGTGCGGGATCACAAAGCCGGCGATGGCCGGGTTCTCGCCCGCCGTGCGGTGGATCAGCGCGCGCAACTCAAGCCAGTCCGCCGGCCCGATCGCGGTCGAGCCGACCTGGCGGAAGGTGAGCGGCAGCGGATCGGCGACGAGCCTGGTTTCGGGGAAGCGGTCGAGCAGCTCCTCGCTGGAGAGCTTCTGCCCGAAATCGGGATAATCGAGCACATCGAGGCTCGAGGCGCCGAGCGAGGAAATCGTGCCGCCGGTGCCGATGACGGCGATGCGCGGTAGGGAGGGCATGGGCTGTTCCGTCCTGGCCGGAAGACACGATGGTGACGACGCTTGACCCGGTCACCCCGGGCCGGTTGACGATATCAGGACGCGGACGGCCGGAACAAGTCAGCCATCACAACGCCGCAGCGCTTGCCGACACCCCTTGCGTCGTGAAACGATCGCGCCGTGCATGACGCTCGGACCGACCGATGGATAGCGTGCCGCCTCGCGATCTGATGCCGGTGACACTGTTGACCGGCTTTCTCGGCAGCGGCAAGACGACGCTGCTGCGGCGTGCCTTGACCGCACCGGGGTTCTCCGACACTGCGGTCGTGATCAACGAGATCGGCGAAGTTGCGATCGACCATTATCTGGTGGATTTCGTCGAAGGCGGGGTCTTCGAGCTGCCCGGCGGCTGCCTGTGCTGCGCGGTGCGCGAGGATCTGGCGCAGACCTTGCGCAGCCTGATCGACCGGCGCGACGCTGGGGATATCCGCCGGTTCCGCCGCATCGTCATCGAGACGAGCGGGCTCGCCGATCCGGGGCCGATATTGTTCACCCTCGGCACCGACCCGATGCTCGACCAGCGGCTGCGGCTCGGCCGGGTGGTGACGGTGGTCGATGCGGTGACCGGCGCCCAGACGCTTGACCGCTTCGCCGAGGCGGCGCGGCAGGTCGCGGTCGCCGATGCGCTGGTCATCGCGAAAACCGACCTCGCGCCGCTCAGCGAGACGTTGGCATCGCGTCTCGCCGCATTCAACGCGCGCGCCGAACTGATCGTCGGCGCCAGCGCCGGCGACCCTGCCACTGTCCTGTTCGCGCCGTCGGAATACCCCCACCCCAACCCTCCCCCGCCTGCTGAGGAGGGGGCTATCGGAGCTGGTTCGGCAACTCTCTCGCCGCACGCGACGCATTCCCACGGCATCGCCGCGTTCACCATTGTGCTTGAAGGCGCGATCGGCCGGCTCGATTTCGCCCGCGCGCTCGGCGGCCTGGCGATGGCGCGCGGCAACGATTTACTGCGCGTCAAGGGCATCGTCCGGTTCGCCGATCGTCCGCACAGCCCGGCCGTCGTCCAGGCGGCGCAGCACGCGATGTTCGCGCCGGAATGGCTCGACGACTGGCCGGACGGCGACCATCGCAGCCGGCTCGTCTTTGTCGTGCACGAGATCATGCCCGAGGAAATCCTCGACCATTTCGCCTTCGCCTCGCCTTCCCTCCTCCACCCAGTTGCCCGCGCATAAGGGAGACTTTCATGCTCGACATCGTCATTGCCAACGGCCTCGCCGTGCTGCCCGCCGGGCCGCAACAGGCCGATATCGGCATCGAGGGCGAGAAGATCGCCGCGATCGGGGCGCCCGGCAGCCTCGCCGCGCTCGGCCCAGCGGGGCAAGTCGGGCGGGTCGTCGACGCGGCCGGCCAGATCGTCATACCCGGCGGCATCGACCCGCATGTCCATTGCAACTGGCCGATGCCGGTGCCCGACGGCGAAGCCAAGCTGACCGAACCGGCGGCGACGGTCAGCCGCGCCGGGTTGTTCGGCGGCACCACCACAACGATCGATTTCGCCCCGGTCGAGGGCGGCATGACCGTGCAGCAGGCGATCGAGCGGCGGATGCAGCAATGGGCCGGCCAGTGCTACGGCGACTATGCCTTTCACGTCATGCTGCTCGGCAAGATCGCGCCGGAAACCCTCGGCCAGGTGACCGAGGCGGTGCAGGCCGGCCATCCGACGGTGAAGATGTTCACGACCGACATCACCCCCTCGCGCAAGGGCCGCCTGGTCGATCACGGCGACATCTGGGAAGTGCTGAAGGTATTGGCGCAGGCCGGCGGCCTCGCGACGATCCACGCCGAGGACAACGACATCGTCATGCACATGTACGATAAGCTGATGCGCGAGCAGCGCACCGGCTTTGAGAACATGGCCGAAGTGCACAACACATTGTCGGAGGATTTGTCGTTCAACCGGGTGATCCGCCTCGCCGCCAACATCCCGGGCGCGGCGCTTTACATGATGCACACTTCGGCGGCGACCGGGGTGCGGGCGAT
>DATLTH010000266.1:0-2113 GCA_035533695.1 Allostellaceae bacterium
ATCGTTTCCGGCTTCAGCCACGGATCGGTGAAATCGTCGACCTCGTAATGCATGTCGAGATCGGGCGACGGGCGGAAGGACGGCATCGCGGTTACTCCCCGGTCTCCATCGGCAATGAGGGATCGTTCGACCATTCCGACATCGAGGCGTCGTAGAGCTTGACGTTAGGATGGCCGAGCATCGTCAGCACGAGCGCGTCGGAGCTCGCGGCGATGCCGCCGCCGCAATAGGTGATGACCTGCGGCTTGGCGAAGGCGCCGACCGCATCGAACTTGGCGCGCAGTTGTGCGGCCGGCAGATAGGCGCCGGTGGCGGGATCGAGCAACCCTGCGGCCGGCACGTTGGCGCTCTTGGCGATGCGCCCGACCCGGCCGTAGACGGTGCCGCCGGTGCCGGCATGCTGCTCGCGCGCGAGCGCGTTGATCGTGCAGACCGCGCCGTCGCCGATCGCCGCCAATACCGCCTCCTTGCCGACCATCAGCTTGCGGTCGGCATGCACGGTAAACGTGGCGGGCGGCTTCGGCCGCGCCGCGCCGGTCTCGGCCGGCCGACCTTCGGCTGCCCATTTCTTGAAGCCGCCATTCAGCACCGCGGCGTTGTCGAAGCCGTAATTGCGCAGCATCCACCACACCCGGCTCGCCCATTGCGGCGTCGTCGTGCTGTAGAGAATGACCCGATTGCCGTCGCCGACCCCGAACCGGCCCATCGCCGCCGCGAACGCCGCGGCATCGGGCAGCATGAAGCGCAATTTCGGATGCGGCGCCGACAGGTCGGCCTGCAGGTCGATGAATTGCGCGCCCGGGATGTGGCCCTTCTCGAAATCCTCGCGGCCCGGCTTCACGACATAGCCGACGCCGCCGGCATTGGGGATCAGGTGGATCGTGCAGTCGAAGATGCGCAGTTCCGGATCGCCGAGATGGCCCGCCAGCCATTCGCTCTCGACGAGATATTCGGGGTGGGTGAAGCCGCCGGTCGCCGCGTTCATGCTCGCCTCCAATATTGCGAGGCGATCGTGCTCCCGGGCTGACGCCGGAGGCAAGCATAGCGTGCCGGGGGGCGCGTGAGCGGGAGCAGGATCGGCGGGGGAGGGGGCTACTCCACCGTCACGCTCTTCGCCAGGTTGCGCGGCTGGTCGACATCGGTGCCCTTCAGTACCGCGACATGGTAGGCCAGCAGCTGGATCGGGATCGCGTAAAGCAAGGGCGCGACGAACGGCGCGCATTGCGGCACCGCGATGCCGAAGGCGAGCCGACCCTCCAGCCGAGCGACCCCGGCGGCGTCCGAGATCATGATGACGCGGCCGCCGCGCGCCATGACCTCCTCGACATTCGACAGGGTCTTCTCGAAAAGATCGTCGGGCGGCGCCAGCACGATGACCGGCACGGCGTCGTCAATGAGGGCGATCGGCCCGTGCTTCATCTCGCCGGCGGCATATCCTTCGGCGTGGATGTAGGAAATCTCCTTCAGCTTGAGCGCGCCTTCGAGCGCCAGCGGATAGGCGGTGCCGCGCCCGAGATAAAGCACGTCGCGCGCCAGCGCGATCTCGCCGGCGATCTCCTGGATGCGCTCGTCGTGCTGCAGCACCTCGCTGGCGCGCGAGGGGATCTCGGCGAGCTGGCCGGCGAGCGCCGCCTCGCCCGCCGCGTCGATCGTGCCGCGCGTCCGCGCCAGGGCGACGGTCAGTGCCGCGAGAACCGCGAGCTGCGTCGTGAAGGCCTTCGTTGAGGCGACGCCGATCTCGGGGCCGGCGAGGGTCGGCAGCACGACATCGGCTTCGCGGGCGATCGTGCTCTCCGGCTGGTTGACGATCGCGATGATCTTCTGGCCCTGGTCGCGGCAATAGCGCAAGGCGGCCAGCGTGTCGGCGGTTTCGCCCGATTGCGAGATGATCAGTGCCGCGCCGTCCTTCGGCATCGCCGGCATCCGATAGCGGAATTCCGAGGCGATGTCGGCTTCGACCGGGATGCGGGCGATGCGTTCGAGCCAGTATTTGGCAATGAGGCCGGCGTGGTGCGCGGTGCCGCAGGCCAGCGTCGTGATCTTGCCGATGTCGCCCAATGCAAACGGCAATTCCGGCAGGCGGATCGTGCGGCTCGCCGGGTCGATCAGCGCG
>DATLTH010000267.1:0-4986 GCA_035533695.1 Allostellaceae bacterium
GAAGAGGTCGTGCAGGCGGCGCGGCTCGCCGGGGCCGAAGAGTTTATCGAGCGCCTGCCCGCCGGGTACGAAACCTTCATTCAGGAAGGCTCGACCAACCTGTCCGGCGGCCAGCGCCAGCGCCTCGCGATCGCCCGCGCCCTGATGGGCAATCCGCGCATCCTGATGCTCGACGAGGCGACCAGCGCGCTCGACGCCGACAGCGAAGCCATCGTCAACGCCAACCTGCTGCGCATCGCCCAGGGGCGCACCCTGATCATCATCTCGCACCGTCTCTCGGCGCTGGTCGCCGCCGACTCGATCCTCGTGCTGGAACGCGGCTCGGTGTACGACATCGGCCGGCACGAGGAGCTCCTCGATCGGTGCGACATCTACGCCGGGCTATGGCACCTGCAGCACCGGCATCTCCAGGCCAGGCCCTCATCGCATGAAATCATTCCGCTCAGGCCAAACGCAGCACAATGACGCCTCGCCCGACAAGGTCGTCCGGCTGTTTCAATCGGAAACCGCCGAGATCCTTGAGGCGCCCGAACCGCGCGGCGTGCGCGCCACCGTCTATGTGCTCGGGGCGCTTGTCGTTGCCATGATCGTTCTCGCGGTGGTGACGCCGCTTGACCGCGTCGTCACCAGCGTCTCGGGCCGGATCGTCACCACGCAGCCGACGATCGTCGTCCAGGCACTGGACCCGTCGATCATCAAGACGCTGGACGTGCATGAGGGGCAGCGCGTCAAGGCCGGCGACGTGCTGGCGACGCTCGACCCCACCATAGCCGCCGCCGATGTCGAAGCCCTCAAATTGCAGATCGCCAGCCTCAATGCGCAGATCGCACGCTGCGAGGCCGAACTTGCCCATCGCCCGTTCACGCCGGCGATCAGCGCGGATCCGGCCTCCGCCCGCTACGAGCAGCTGCAGGAATCCTATTACCTCGAGCGCAAATCCCAGTTCGACAACCAGATCCGCTCCTATGACGCACAGATCGCGGAGACCAAGGCAACAATCGCCAAGTATCAAAGCGATGCGGCGCTCTACGCGGACCGTGCGAAGCTCGCCAAGCAGGTCGAGGAGATGCGCGCGACCCTGGCCGCGGCCGAAGTCGGCAGCCGCCTCAACCTGTTGGCGGCGACCGACCAAAAGACCGAGCTGTTGCGCAACGTCGAGTTTGATCACAGCTCTCTGGTCGAGAGCCAGCACCATCTGGTCTCGACGATTGCGACCCGTGATGCGTTCGCCCAGCAATGGTATGCCCAGACCAGCCAGGAGCTGGTCACCGCCCGCAACCAGCGCGATGCGGCGGAGCAACAGCTCGAAAAAGCGGCGAAGCACAAGGACCTCGTGCGCATGGTCGCAACCGAGGACGCGGTCGTCTTGAACATGGCCAAGCGCT
This sequence comes from Allostellaceae bacterium, assembly GCA_035533695.1. Classification (GTDB taxonomy): domain Bacteria; phylum Pseudomonadota; class Alphaproteobacteria; order ATCC43930; family CGMCC-115725; genus DATARH01. The sequence continues at coordinate 1,386 of DATLTH010000267.1, forward strand.
CGGTGGGGTCGGTGCTGAACCCGGGCGACCCGTTCATCTCGCTGGCGCCGCTGCGCTCCCCGGTCGAGGCCGAGGTTCATATGCTGGCGCGCGATGTCGGCTTCGTCCGCGCCGGCGACCCGGTGAAAGTCAAGCTCGACGCCTTCTCGTACATCGAACATGGGATGGCCGATGGAACCGTGCGGTGGATCAGCGAAGGAGCCTTTACCACCGACGACAACAACCAGCCGACGCCGCCGTATTACAAGGTCCGGATCGCCCTGACCAACGTCTCGTTGCGCAATGTCCCGGAGGGCTTTCGCCTGATTCCCGGGATGACGCTGACGGCCGATGTGCATATCGGTACACGGTCGGTCCTGATGTACATCGTTGAAGGGGCATTGCGCGGGACGAACGAGGCGATGCGTGAACCCTGAGAAATCGTCGGCAAATGCCCCCGATCGACCGGGTGCCGGCGGCCGCCTCGTCCGGATCGGACGCGCCGCCCATGCCCGCGGCAAACTCGCGAAGGCGTTGCGATACTTCGCCAAGGCGGCGGCGACCGGCGATGCGGAAGGCCAATTCTGCCTCGGTCTGCTTTATGCGCGGGGCCACGGGGTTGTCGGCAGTCTTGGCGATGCGATGCTGTGGATGCAGCTTGCGGCGGAGCAGGGCCATGCCGAGGCGCAGTACCAGCTCAGTCTTGCCTATCTGCACGGCGGCGAGACCGACGGCGGCGCCAAAGCCTGGTATAGCCTGGCCTGTGCGGTGGACAAAGACACCGCCGAGCGCAATCGCGAGCTGATGTTCCCGAACGGGGTCGCGGTGGCAGCCGAGCCCGTCGAAGCCTTGCGCTGGTGTCGCGCCGCGGCCGAGCAGGGTTTCGCGCCGGCGCAGGCGAACTTTGCCTTGATGTACGCCCGCGGGCTCGGCTGCGAGATCGACTACGGCGAGGCGCGCCGCTGGTATGTCGCCGCGGCCGAACAGGGCAGCGCGGCGGCCGAACTGGGTCTTGGGGTGATTTACGCGAACGGCTTCGGCATCGAGCGCGATCCGTCGGTCGCCGCCGGCTGGTACGAAAAAGCGGCGGCCAAAGGAAATTCGGACGCCCAGGTCGCGCTCGCCCTGATGTGCGACAACGGGCAGGGAGTGGCACGCGATCCGGTGCGAGCGGTCGCGCTGTTCCAACAGGCGGCCGAGCGCGGCAATCCGCGGGCCCTCCACCATCTCGCAATGCACTTTCTGACCGGCGACGGGGTGGCGCAGAACCCCCTCATGGCGGAAACCCACCTGCGGCGAGCCGCGCTGGCGCGACATCTGCCGGCGATCCTGGCCCTTGCCCGCATCCACATGTCGGGCGCGAGCGCCGCGCCCAGCGAGGTGGAAGGCGCGTTGTGGTACCGGATGGCCGCCGATGCCGGCGAACGCGAGGCGCAGTTTGCGATCGGCGCCTTGCACGCCCGCGGCGAAGGTGTGCCAAAGCGGCTCGACGACGCGGCGCGATGGTTCGAGCGCGCGGCAGAGCAGGGCCATGTCACGGCCCAGTTCAACATCGCCGTCTTTTACCTGAACGGCACCGGGGTAGAGCGCGATCCGGTCAAGGCAGCGACCTGGCTGATCCGCGCTGCCGAGCAAGGCCTGGCGATGGCGCAGACCAAGCTCGCTCAGCTCTACCTCGCCGGGGACGGCGTGCCGCAGGACAATCAGAAGGCCGCCGAGTGGTTGCGCCGGGCCGCCGAGGCGGGCGAAGCCGAAGCCGAGACGGCGCTCGCCACCCTGCAGTTGCGCGGCACCGGCGTCGCACGCGACCCGGAAGCGGCGGAGCGGCTGCTCCGCCGGGCGGCCGAGCGGGGGTACGGCCCGGCTTGGCTGCACCTTGGCCATCTCTATGCCGAGGACCGTGGCGCCGGGGCAAACCTGCCCGAAGCGATCCGCTGCTTTCGCACTGCGGCGGAAGCCGACGTGGTCGCTGCGCAATTGATCGTCGCCCATAACACCCTTGTCGGCACTTGGGGCCCGGCCGACGCCGCCGGCGCGGCGGAATGGTTTCGGCGGGCGGCGGAGGCGGGACATGCCGGCGCCCAGTTGCAGCTTGGCGTGCTCTATTGCACGGGACAGGGAGTATCGCGCGACCTGGCGGCGGGAACAGCGTGGTATCGCCGCGCCGCCGAGCAGGGTGAGCGGATCGCGCAATACAACCTCGCGGTCATGCTGTACCGCGGCGAAGGGGTTGCCCGCGACGTCGAAGAGGCGCTGCAATGGTATCGGAAAGCCGCCGAGCAGGGCATGCCCGAAGCGCAGACGGCGCTCGGCGACCTGTGCGCCACCGGCGCCGGGATGGCGGCCGATATCGAGGCGGCACGCCAGTGGTATGAACGGGCGGCCGGCCAGGGTTATGGCGCCGCCCAGGCAAAGCTCGCCGCGCTGCGCGGGCCGCGGCTGGTGACCGAGCCGGAGCCGCTGCAGGCGCGCCTCGGCTCCTGAGCACCGGCGCGGCCACCCCTTTTCCCCGGTGCATCAAGGCGCCAGGCGGGCGGCGCGGACATGCCGGGACCGGGGTTCGCGAACCGCAACAATCTGTGCCAAATTGAAACATCTTGCGCCTATTCGTGTCGAGACGCGGTTCCCGGCCCCTGGTTATTATGCACCGCAGCATACGCCCGTAGGCGGGCGCTTTGTGTCTATAGCGATTAAAGAGCGGGGGTCAGGACGATGGCATCACCGACCGGCGGACGGTTCGTTTTCAGCCCGCCAACCGGCTTTTCGGCGGTCACGCTGGGCATCAACCTCGGCGGCGGCGCCCCGATATTCCCGGCCGCGGTTAGCGGGCATTTCAATATCGAGGTGTTTACCGCAACCTCGGTCACCGGATCAGCGTCCTCCCTCGTCCTCGCTCCCGGCTTCCAGGCCGGTGTCATCGACCACGGCGCCGGCCTCCCTGGGGGCTTCCTGAGCGGCAACACGTTGGAGCTGGGCAGCGGCAACTACTTTGTCGTTGATCACGGCGCCTCGGTCACCGGCGCCGGCCCGGCCACGATCGTCGGCGGAACCGGCAACCAGACGATCTACGGTGCCCCCGGCGACGAGCAGATCGGCGGTTCGGGCACCCAGATTTTGAATTCGTTGTCGCAGGGCGGCCACGAGTCGGTCTTCGGCGGCAGCGGCGCGGGGACCACGGTCTATGCCGGCGTCGGTGACGTGGTGGTCGGCGGGTCGGGTAACGAGTATATCGACGGCACCGCCGGCAAGGTCGCGATCCACGCCGGAAGCGCCGGGACCGAGACCGTCTTTGGCTCATTCGGTAATGCGATCAGCGGCGCTGCGGCTGGTGCCGATACGCTGACCGGCGGCGCGGCGGCGGTGGTAATCCAGGGTCTCGGCAAGGGCGATCAGGTCGACTTCCGTAACCAGACCGGGAACGCGACGATCAACGCTCAGGCCTTCGCCTTTGATTCGGTTTCCGGGCACAATGTTTCGGTCGCGGCCTCGAATGTCGCCATCAGCCTCGGCGGCGGAGCGGCGACGGTGTTTGGCGCGGTTGGCGACAACATCGCCCTCGGCTCGGTGGGTCAATATGCCGACGGTTTCGCCGGCGGGCAGACGATCCATCTTGGCTCGGCGG
>DATLTH010000268.1:0-4312 GCA_035533695.1 Allostellaceae bacterium
GCCGACAATGTGTCGTCCGGATTGGAGCCGGTGTTCAGCTTCCGCTACACCCGCAACGTGCTGATGCCCGACGGCACGCGGCGCGAGGAGGAGGTGAGCGACTACGCCTACCGCCTGTTCCTGCGCCTGAAGGGCGAGGGCGTGCCGTTGCCGGAGTATTTCGTCGACGCGCAGACCTTGATGCCCGAGGACCACCTCGTGATGCAGGCCGCGGTGCAGCGCCACATCGACAGCTCGATCTCAAAGACGATCAACCTGCCGGCCGACATTGCGTTCGACGCCTTCAAGGATGTTTATGCCCGGGCCTACGCCCTCGGCTGCAAGAGCTGTACGACCTACCGGCCGAACGAGGTAACGGGCGCGGTGCTCGAGGCAAGACCCGAGAGCGCGGCCGAGCCTGCGCCGTCCCGCGCCCTCAACGCTCCTGCGCCGCGCCAGGCCGAGTTGCCGCTGCCCGCGCCGCCGGCGGTGGCGGCGCGGCCGGCCGATGTCTACGAGGCGGGCGGCATCGTCTATATGACGCAGCCGCTGTCGCGCCCCGAAGCGTTGCCCGGCCAGACCTACAAGGTGCGCTGGCCCGACAGCGAGCACGCCCTCTACATCACCCTCAACGACATCGTCCAGGACGGCCGCCGCCGCCCGTTCGAGATCTTCATCAACTCGAAGAACATGGAGCATTACGCCTGGACCGTGGCGTTGACCCGCATGATCAGCGCGGTGTTCCGGCGCGGCGGCGACGTGTCGTTTGTCGTCGAGGAGATGAAGGCGGTGTTCGATCCCCGTGGCGGCGCCTGGATGGAGGGCAAATACGTCCCCTCGCTGCTCGCCGCGATCGGCGGCGTGATCGAGAGCCACATGATCGAGATCGGCTTTTTGCCGGCGAAGCACGCGCACTCCGAACACGCGCTTGAGGCGCAGGTCGTTAATCTGGGATCGGAGCCGCGCGGCGCACTCGCTGGGCCCCGTCTGCGGCAATGCCCGAAATGCGGCGAAGCGGCACTGATCCGCCTCGAAGACTGCGACCAATGCACCAGCTGCGGCTATTCGAAATGCGGCTAAAGCGCGATCATCTTAGGTTGAAGCGTCAAAATACGCCCGTCCCGCGGGCTTGACCGGCGGGTCCACGTCTTCTGCCCTCGGCCCCACCAATAGATCGCGTGCCAGATTCGGGCCGTTCGGCCACCGATACTAGCCGGCCGGGGCGTAGTGAACCGCCCGCAGCCACCGCCGCGCCGGTAACTCGACGACGTAATGCATCGCCGTGGCGAGCGCCAGCGTTAAGGCGATCTTGCCGATGATCGGCAATTCGGTTCGCAACGCAACAACTTGAAGTAAGTAGAATGGCAGAGAAATTTCGCCGAGGAAGCGGATGGGTCGGCTGTCTAAGCTGTCTAAAAGCAGTGAAGAAAGTCGATTTGAATATGTAGCGCGAAGCCAGCCGCCTCTACAGATCAACATCCCCGCAACAAACGGGAAAAGACCGCGCATCAATGCGAGCGGCCCCACGATAATACCAATGGCGTGATAATGCAGGGTCAGCGCCACGAGAGATGTTGAACCAGCGGCACAGACGGCAAGGCCAATGCGCCGCGCAATAACGCCATGCGGCAATACCACCAACAGCAGCGGAAACGCGAGATACAATAAACATTCGACGGCGAGACTCCACATCGCGACATTGACGTGCGACGAGTGGACGATCAACGGCGCCACGAGCAGCGTCGACAGCACGTCGAGCGGAGCAAAGTGCAGTCCCTGAACCTCCCCTATTGCGACGATGATCGTCGTCGCGGTGAGGCAGGTGGGCGCCAAGCGGGCAAACCGCGCCCAAAAGAAAGCGCCGATTGAGTGGGTCATCGCGCCGTAAACATGCGCGAGCACCAGCCCCGACAACACGAAAAAACCATCGACCGCCAGCCAGCCGGCCGGACACAAACCAAGGTGGAATAACAGCACGGCGAGGGCCAACAAGCCGCGTATGCCGGTAAGAGCACGAAGTTCAGCCATTGTCGTCGGGAGTTGGCGCTACGAAAACATGGCCGCAATTGGCGCAGGCGTCGCCGGCTTTTACGTCAACCGGGATTTTGTCGCCGCAGTCCGAGCCTTCGTAATCGGGATATGAATCCCGCACCGGATTCGGCGGATTGTCGAGAATGTCATTGATTAACCAGTCCAAATCGCCGGGCATGCGGTCGCTGCCGTAGTAGTCGCGCCATTCCCGCAACACGTCCGAATCGCCGGACCCGTCCCGCAAAGCGTCCAGCACATACTCGTAACCATCGCCGGTCAATATCCCACGCTACGGCGTGATGCCCGACCATATGGGGATGCTGCCGGCATGGATAAACCGACCCAGCCATTTATCGCTGATTGCGAGGGGATACCTCAGGGGATGCACTCGTTGCCTTCTCGGCAGAAACGCTCGATTGGGGCTTGTCATGGCCATGGTCAAGCCCGGCCACGGCGTGGTGAACACAGCGATTCAATTATAAAAAACAATGTTCTAGACAGAGTTTGACGATGATCACGCGTCCGTGAGCCGGCCCCAGTCTGTCGCCCGGGCGATGCGCAGGGCGATGACCGGCAGGTCGGCGAGGTGCATCGTGCGGTATTGCTTGTAGCGCTTGATAAGCAGCGCCTGGGCATGGTCGTGCTCGGCGCCGGCGTCGAGGATCTCGGCGGACCCGCGCAGCATGACCCAGCCGAGCCGCGACCAGTCTTCGTCCCAATGGTCGGCGACGAAGGCAACCTGCGGGTTTTCGAGGATGTTGCGGACCCGCTTCAGCGGGATGTCCTGGCGCTTCGGCTTTTCGTCGATGGTGATATAGAGCGTCGCCCCCTCGACCGCGTAGCACACCGGGATCACATGCGGCACGCCGCCGGCGTCGGCGGTGGCGAGGTGCCCGACCCGGCTCTGGTCGAGAAAACGGCGCTGGCGCTCGCTCAACATGGCGGAATTCTGCGCCAGCGCGCGCCGGTTGCCTATGGCTTTGCCGGGGTCGTACGATGCGCACCCTCATTGCGGAGAACACGATGAGCGAAGCTTCGGCGATTTCCCTCAGCCCGGAAACCGTGCTGGCGCAGATGAAGCAGAACGGTGCGGGGGCCGGCAATGAAGCCGCCGCCCGGCGCTTGCGCCGGCGTTGCGGCTTCTTGGTAGGGGGTTTCTGATGCCTTCGACCGACACGAAGCCAGTCGGTGGTCTTGCTGCCGAAGCCGAAGCGGCAGGCATGTCGTTGCGTGATTTGCGGGATGACCTGCGGGCTTGGCGCCAGCAATGGGAAGCTGAACACCCGGAAGAGGTAGAAGCCGCACGTCTCAAAGAAGAGAACGCCCGACTGCAACACGAACTCGCTCAGAGCAAGGTCCGCGAGGCTGAAGCCGCCCGCACCCGCGAGAACCACCGCGAGACCATAATCGGGTCAGCGGTCTATTTTGGCGGCTACTTCCTGCTATGGCTGCTGTTCAGCGGTGCCTGTCCATCGTGCGCGTGGAATGGCGCAGCGACCGCCTCATGGTGGGATGTACTCGCCATGTATGCCTATCTCGGATGGGGCATCATCGGCCTTGTCGCGGGCTTCTGCGTTGCCGAGGAGCTCCGCTGGCGTCGTCCGCCGAAGGGCGGACGCGGAACCGGCGCGTAGGGCCGCCCCGCAGCCTTGACCTATATCCTGTATCCCGCCGACGCCAAGTAAACGGCGGCGCTCGCAGGTATTCGCGCCGCTCTGGCGCACCTCGAAATCCAAGTCAAACCGCCCGCCCGTGCTGCCGAGACCTGATCGTTAACAAGACAACTTTAGAATTACTCCCGAAAAATTTTACATATGCGGCAAGAGCCTGCTTGCGCGAAGCGCGATCCGACACAAGATGTAGAAACAAGGGGTCAAAGAGCAGTCGTAAGCGAGCGCATGGGCCGGTTGACGCTGCTCGCCGCCGCCACTCTCGGAGTGGTGGTGATCGCGGCTGCATGTTTGTTCCGAAAGCACGATTTCGGGGGTGAAGGGCTAATCATGATAGAGGGCGAGGTGAAAGGATTCATGATCGACAAACAAAGACTGCCTGCGGATTTTCCTACCCACAGAAGCGCACCCGAATTCTGGGAAGCGCTGGGCCGCACAGTAGCGACGTTCGGATTTCTGGAGTACACGCTAGCAAGGGCCATTTTCGCGTTCACGGGTACGCGCCGTATACCACCCGACGAAGAGGAGGCCGCGTTCGAGAAGTGGCTGTTGACTTTGGAGAAGGCATTGACTGATCAGCTTGGCAGGCTAATCGATTCCTACGCCAAGGCTGTTCGAGCTAATAGCTCTGC
>DATLTH010000269.1:0-2925 GCA_035533695.1 Allostellaceae bacterium
TCTCCCCCCTGAAGGGCGGAGAGGGGCATTTCATGGGGCCTCTCCATGACCCGCATCGAGCGGCGCTTTGCCGAATTGCGCGCGGAGGGCCGCGCCGGGCTGGTCATCTACCTGACCGCCGGCGACCCCGACCCCGAGACCTCGCTGGCATTGTTCCGCGGGCTCGCCGGAGCCGGCGCCGATCTTGTCGAGATCGGCATGCCGTTCTCCGACCCGATGGCCGACGGTCCGGCGATCCAGGCCGCCGGACAGCGCGCGCTGAAGGCCGGCATGACCTTGCGCAAGACCTTGGCGATGGTGCGGACCCTGCGCGAGCAGGACCCGGACACGCCCTATGTGCTGATGGGCTATTACAATCCGATCTACCGCTATGGCGCCGAAGCCTTCGCGCGCGACGCGGCGGCTGCCGGGGTCGATGGCGCGATCGTCGTCGATCTGCCGCCCGAGGAGGACGCGGAGTTGGCCGTGCCGGCGCGCGCCGCCGGTCTCGACATCGTCCGCCTGGCGACGCCGACCAGCGACGCGGCGCGGCTGCCGGCGATCGTCGCCGATGCCAGCGGCTTTCTCTATTACGTCGCGATCGCCGGCATCACCGGCACCAGCTCGGCCACCGCCGCCGACGTGCATGACGCGGTCGCGCGCTTGCGGCACTTCACCGATTTGCCGATCGCGGTCGGCTTCGGCATCAAAAACCCGGCACAGGCCGCCGCGGTGGCAAAGGCGGCCGATGCCGCGGCGCTCGGCACGGCCCTCGTCGATCGCCTCGCCCTCAACCTCGACCCGGAAGGCCGCGCCAAGCCCGGCCTTGTCGATGCCGTCCTCGCCGACATTCGCGCTCTTGCCGCGGGGGTGCGTGCGGCACGGCGGACCTGACGGTCGATGACGCCTCGCGACGACATTCTGGCGGGCTATCGCGGCCGTGTCGATGCGATCGAGCCGGTGCCATCCGACCTGGTGCCGGCCGGTGCGGCGAGCGTCGATGCGGTCCGCGACCTGCTCGCCCGCACCGATGACGAGTCGGGGGGCGATGCAGCGCTGGTCAGCCGCGACGATGCCGCGGCGTTCAACGCGATCGGAACGCCCGATCGGGGGTTCATCTTCTACGCGCGGGCCGGCGCCCGGCTGGTCGGCTATGGCCGTCTCGATCGCGGCCAGAGCGAGGCGGCCACCCTCGGCGTCGTCGCGCTGACCGTGCTGGCCGCCTATCGCCGCAAAGGGCTGGGCGAAGCGCTGATGCGCGCGCTGCTTGGCGCCGCGGCAAACGAGGGGGTGGGCGAGGTGTGGCTGGCGGTGCGGCCCGACAACACGCCGGCATTGCGCCTCTACGAGAAGCTCGGCTTCGCCCGCGACGCCTGTCACCCGCTCGGGCATCTGGCGTTGCCGGACGAGCTGACGATGGTGTGGTACCCCACGGGCAGGGGGAGTCGCGAATGAACTGGCTGACCAATTACGTCCTGCCCAAAATCCGCGCCCTGACCCGGCGCGACGTGCCCGACAATCTGTGGAAGAAATGCCCCGGGTGCGAGCAGATGCTGTTTCATCGCGAGCTGGCCGAGCATCTCGAAGTGTGCCGGCATTGCGGGCATCATTTCCGCATCGGCAGCGAGGCGCGCTTTGCCATGCTGTTTGACGGCGGGGCTTTCGAGAAGATCGAGTTGCCGAAGGTCGCGGTCGACCCGCTGCGCTTCCGCGACCGCCGTCGGTATACCGAGCGGCTGCGCGAAGGCCAGGCGGCGCTCGGCGCCGGCAGTGACGCCGTAGCCTTGGCCGCGGGGCATATCGGCGGGATTGCGGCGGTCGTGGCGGCGTTCGATTTCGCCTTCATGGGCGGCTCGATGGGAATGGCGGTCGGCGAGGGGTTGGTCACGGCGGCGCGCCACGCCGTCGAGCGGGCGGCCGCCTTGATCGTCGTGCCGGCCTCGGGCGGCGCCCGCATGCAGGAAGGCATCCTCTCTTTGATGCAGATGCCGCGCACCATTCTGGCGGCCGACATGGTCAAAGAGGCGGACTTCCCCTACATCGTCCTCTTGACCGACCCGACGACCGGCGGGGTTTCCGCCTCGTTCGCGATGCTCGGCGACATCACCTTGGCCGAACCCGGCGCCGTCATCGGCTTTGCCGGCGCGCGGGTCATCGAGGAGACGATCCGCGAAAAACTGCCCGAGCGGTTCCAGCGCGCCGAATACCTCTATGAGCACGGCATGGTCGACCAGGTGGTGCCGCGCGGCGAATTGCGCGCGACGCTCGCCCGCATCCTGACGTTGCTGCGCGAGCCGCACCGGACCGAGCCCGGGCTGCCGGCCTTGCCGAAGCCGGAAGTCTCGGGACCTGCAGCATGACGATCGCGCAGACGCCGGCGGCGACCGATCGGGTGCTGGCGCGGCTGATGCAGCTGCACCCGAAAAAGATCGACCTGTCGCTCGGCCGGATCGAGCACCTGCTGGAAGCGCTCGGCAATCCGCACGAGCGCCTGCCGCCCGCCATTCATGTCGCCGGGACCAACGGCAAAGGCTCGACGGTCGCGACCTTGCGCGCCTGCCTGGAGGCTGCCGGGTACCGGGTGCACGCCTATACTTCGCCCCACCTCGTCCGCTTCAACGAGCGCATCCGGCTGGCGGGCACATTGATCGAGGAAGACGCGCTGCTCGCGGTGCTGGAAGAGTGCGAGCAGGTCAATGGGGGGGAGCCGATCACCTTTTTCGAGATCACCACGGCGGCGGCCTTTCTGGCTTTCGCGCGCTGTCCCGCCGATGTTGTCTTGCTGGAAACCGGGCTCGGCGGGCGGCTCGACGCCACCAATCTGATCCGCCTTCCGGCGGTGACCGCGATCACCCCGGTGTCGCTCGACCACCAGAGCTTTCTCGGCGACACGGTTGCGGCGATCGCCGGCGAAAAGGCCGGCATCCTGAAACCCGGCGTGCCGGC
>DATLTH010000270.1:0-4300 GCA_035533695.1 Allostellaceae bacterium
GCGCGACCCGGCGTTACGCCAAGCGGCAAATGACCTGGTTCCGCCATCAGATGGTCGCCGGCCTGACGACAAACGAGCAATTTTCGGAAAGTTTGCTGCGCTGCTCACGTCATTTTATTGACGATTTCCTGTTGACCGGCCAGCCGTAGCTGACTAGGGTGCCGCTCCCCGGAACGGCCGTATGCCGATCCGCAGGGATAGATTTGCCGTTAGTCAGCCGAGGAGACGGTCATGTCGGCCGAGCCGATCTGTGGAGCGGATATCGTCATCAAGGCGCTCGTCGATCAGGGCGTCGATGTCGTCTTCGGCTATCCCGGCGGCGCGGTCCTGCCGATCTACGACTCGCTGTTCAAGCAGAACGCGCTGCGCCACATCCTGGTACGCCAGGAGGGGGGAGCGGTGCACGCGGCCGAAGGCTACGCGCGCTCGACCGGCAAGGTCGGCGTGGTGCTGGTAACGAGCGGCCCCGGCGCGACCAACGCCGTCACCGGGCTGACCGACGCGCTGATGGATTCGGTGCCGGTCATCTGCCTGACCGGTCAGGTGCCGACCCACCTGATCGGCAACGACGCCTTCCAGGAAGCCGACACGACCGGCATCACCCGGCCGTGCACCAAGCACAATTACCTGGTGAAGGACGTGAACGATCTCGCGCGCGTCATGCACGAGGCGTTCTACGTCGCGAAAAGCGGCCGGCCCGGGCCGGTGGTCATCGATCTGCCAAAGGATGTGCTGTTCGCGCTCGGCACCTATTCGGGGCCGGAGCAGGGGCAACACAAGAGCTATCGCCCGCAATTGCAGGCCGACCCGGCGCGCGTTGCCGACGCGGTGGCGCTGATCGCCGCGGCCAAGCGGCCGTTGTTCTACGGCGGCGGCGGGGTCATCAACTCCGGCCCCGAGGCCTGCGCCCGCTTTACCGAACTGGTGCGGATGGTCGATGCGCCATGCACGCTGACGTTGATGGGGCTCGGCGCTTTCCCGGCGAGCGATCCGCATTTTCTCGGCATGGTCGGCATGCACGGCATGTACGAATCGAACATGGCGATGCACGATTGCGACCTGCTGATCGCGGTCGGCTCGCGCTTTGACGACCGGGTGACCGGCCGGCTCAATGCGTTCTCGCCCAATTCGAAGAAGATCCACATCGACATCGACCCGTCCTCGATCAACAAGAACGTGCGGATCGACCTGCCGCTGCTCGGCGATTGCGGCCAGGTGCTGGGCGCGCTGATCGCCGCCTGGCATAAGGCGGGGCCAAACCCTGACGGGGTGGCGCGCAAGGCCTGGTGGCAGCAGATCGACGACTGGCGGGCGCGCGACTGCCTGCGCTACGACCGGGCGCGCACCGACCTCATCAAGCCGCAATACGCGCTGGAGCGGCTCTATGCGCTGACCCGGGGGCGCGACCCCTACATCACCACCGAGGTCGGCCAGCACCAGATGTGGGCGGCGCAGTTTCTCAAGTTCGACAAGCCCTACCATTGGATGACCTCGGGCGGACTCGGCACGATGGGCTACGGATTGCCGGCCGCGGTCGGCGTGCAGGTCGCCCATCCCGACGCACTGGTCATCGACGTCGCCGGCGAAGCCTCGATCCTGATGAACATCCAGGAGATGTCGACGATCTGCCAGTACCGGCTGCCGGTAAAGGCGTTCATCCTCAACAACCAGTACATGGGGATGGTGCGGCAGTGGCAGGAACTGCTGCATGGCGCCCGCTATTCCGAGAGCTACACCGCCGCCTTGCCTGATTTTGTCAAATTGGCGGAGGCCTTCGGCGCCAAGGGGTTGCGGGTCGAGCGGCCTGACGAGGTCGACGACGCCATCCGCGAGATGATCGACACGCCGGGCGCCGTCATCCTCGATGTCGCGGTCGACCAGATGGAGAACTGCTTTCCGATGATCCCCTCGGGCGCCGCCCACAACGAGATGCTGCTCGGCCCGGCCGACAAGGCCGAGCAGCCGGTCTCGGAAGAGGGCATGGTGCTGGTGTGATAAAGCCTGCCCACCCCTTTTTCGTCGCCCCCGCGCAAGCGGGGGTCCAGGGGCAACCGCCTTGTCGTTTGCCCTGGGTTCCCGCTTGCGCGGGAATGACGGGAGTAAGGAATGGCTGACACCGTCGAACGCCACACGATCGCCGTGCTGGTCGACAACGAGCCGGGGGTGCTGGCGCGCGTGATCGGGCTGTTTTCCGGGCGCGGCTACAACATCGAGAGCCTGACCGTCGCCGAGGTCGACCGCAGGGACAGCCTGTCGCGGATCACCGTCGTGACCTCGGGCACGCGAATGATCATCGAGCAGATCAAGGCGCAATTGTCGCGCCTCGTGCCGGTGCGCAAGGTGCACGATTTGACCGACGAAGGCCCCTGCGTCGAGCGCGAGATGGCCCTCGTAAAGGTCGCCGGCAGGGGCGACTCGCGCATCGAATCGTTGCGCCTCGCCGACATCTTCCGCGCCCAGGTGATCGATTCGACGATCGAGAGCTTCGTCTTCGAATTGACCGGCTCGGCCGACAAGCTCAATGCTTTCATCGCGCTGATGGAGCCCTTGGGCCTCGTCGAGGTGTCGCGCACCGGCACCGTCGCGATCGCCCGCGGACCGGCGCGGTTTTGAATCACGGATAGGAGACGGCGATGCGCGTATATTACGATCGCGATGCGGATGTGAACCTGATCAAGTCGAAGAAGGTCGCGGTCATCGGCTATGGCAGCCAGGGCCACGCCCACGCCAACAATCTGCGCGACAGCGGGGTGAAGGACGTCGTCGTCGCGCTGCGCCCCGGGTCGGCCTCGATACAGAAGGCCGAGAATGCCGGGCTCAAGGTGATGACCAACGCCGAGGCCGCCAAATGGGCCGACATCGTCATGGTGCTGGCGCCGGACGAATTGCAGGCTGGTCTCTATAACAGCGAATTGCGCCCCAACATGCGCGAGGGCACCGCGCTGGCGGTCGCGCACGGCCTCAGCATCCATTTCCGCCTCATCGAGCCGCGTCCCGACATGGATGTGTTCATGATCGCGCCGAAGGGGCCGGGCCACACCGTGCGCTCGGAATATCTGCGCGGCGCCGGCGTGCCGTGCCTCTTGGCGGTCGAGCAGAACCCGTCCGGCAACGCCACCGAGATCGGCCTCTCCTACGCCTGCGCGATCGGCGGCGGTCGTGCCGGGGTGATCGAGACGACGTTCCGCGAGGAATGCGAGACCGATCTGTTCGGCGAGCAGTCGGTATTGTGCGGCGGCCTGACCTCGCTGATCCTGGCCGGCTTCGAGACATTGGTCGAGGCCGGCTACGCGCCCGAGATGGCCTATTTCGAGTGCTGCCACGAGGTGAAGCTGATCGTCGATCTGATCTATGAGGGCGGCATCGCCAACATGCGCTACTCGATCTCCAACACCGCCGAATACGGCGATTATTCGCGTGGGCCGCGGGTCGTCGACGAGCACGTCAAGGCCGAGATGAAGAAGATCCTGGCCGACATCCAGTCGGGCCGCTTTGCCCGCGAGTGGGTGCTGGAAAACACCGCCGGCCAGCCGAGCTTCAAGGCATTGCGCCGCCGCGCCGCCGAGCACCCGATCGAGGAGGTCGGCGCCCGGCTGCGCGCGATGATGCCGTGGATTGCCGAGAACCGGCTGGTCGACAAGTCGAAGAACTAAGCCGCCGGCGCTGTGCGGTCGCGCCCCTCACCCCGGCCCTCTCCCCGCAAGGCGGGGAGAGGGAGGGACCCGCGTCAGCGGGAGGGTGAGGGGCTGATCGGGGCTCAGGCTCCGGCGCTGCGCGTCCTGCACGTCGCGGCCGAGCTTTATCCGTGGGTCAAGACCGGCGGCCTCGGCGACGTGATCGCGGCGCTGCCGCCGGCGCTGATGGCGCGCGGCATCGACGTGCGCCTGGTGTTGCCGGGCTTTCCCGCCCTGCTCGACGCGCTGGACCTTGCCGAAGTGGCGCGCCTGCGCACGCCGTTTTTCCCCGAACGGGTGCGTATCGCGCTGGCCCAACTGCCGGGCAGCGGGGTCCCGGTGTATCTGGTGGATCACCCGCCGTTCTACGACCGGCCGGGCAGCCCCTACCAGGCGCCAGAGGGCACGGACTGGCCCGACAATCACCGCCGCTTCGCATTGCTCGGCTGGGTCGCTGCGGCCTTGGGGCAGGGCGCCGATCCGGCCTGGCATCCCGACATAATGCATTGCCACGACTGGCATGCCGGGCTCGCCCCCGCGTATCTGCGGGCGGAAGGGGCCGCGCTGCCGAGTGTCTGCACCGTCCACAATCTCGCCTATCGGGGCTTATTCCCGGCCGCGCTGTT
>DATLTH010000271.1:0-2515 GCA_035533695.1 Allostellaceae bacterium
GAGCCGCGCCTCGCGCCCGCCGAACGGCGCCACCGCCTTGGGCGAGCGCCCGGAATCGGCGGTGATGAGGCCGATCATGCCGGCCTGAGCCGCCATCTGGGTATAACTCGACAGGCGGCCGATATGCCCCTGGCGAAATACCGTCGCCGCGGCGACGTTGCTCTTCTCGGCCTTCTCGATCGTCAGCCGCATCGCCCGTTCGTTGGCGACGTAGCCGAAGGCCCAGTGGCCGTCGACGACGGTCGTGGTCGGCGATTCCTTGACGATGACCCACGGCGCCCCGGGATCGATGTGGCCGGCCTTGATGCGGTCGATATAGGTCGGGATCTGGATGACGCCGTGCGAATCGTGGCCGACCAGGTTGGCGCCGACGATGTGGCGCATGACGAGCGCCGCCTCCTGCGGCGCCGATCCCGCCGCCTCGAACAGCGCGCGGCCGATCTCCTCGAGCCGGTCGCCAGCGATCTTCGGCATCGTCGGTCCCTCCTATCCTACAAAACCGTCATTGCGAGCGACGCGACGCAATCTCGACGGTTTGGGCGCAGCCGGCGCGGGATTGCTTCGTCGCCTTGCGGCTTCTCGCAATGACCAGCCTATTCGATGGTCAGGCCGGCTCTTTGATGTGGGTCGCGCGCATCAGCCGCAGCGATTCGGGGTCGCTCATCACCGAGGTCCGCGAGCTTTTCAGGAATTCTTCGTATTCCTCGACCATCGCCGGCGGCGCGACCTCGATCATCAGCCGGTTCTCCAGCCAGAACTCGATGACGTGAAAGAACGGCTTTTGGCCCTGCATGCCGCGCCCGAACGTCTTGGCGCGCCAGCCCTCGCGGGCGCCGATGCGCTCGACCGCGTCCTGCTCCAGCGGCACCGACAGCAATACGTGGAACGGCCAGGTGTGCGGCGGCGCGGCATTCTCGCCGAATACGACCTGGTCGTCGTTCTTCGGGATGTCGAGCGTTGCCCGCTCGGGATAGACCTCGATCATCGTGCCGTGAACGTCGCCGCTCGTCGCCATGTAGGCGCCCGCGAGCGGACCGAACGGAAAGCACTTGCCGCCCATCAGCTCGGCCAATACCTCGGCGACATGCTCCGGCTCGCGCGCCGGTATCGATACGTGGTGGATCATCGCTCTCTCCCAATTGTCCCGCTCTGTGCATCGTTGCGCCATAGGGACCCCGGCGGTGGCGCAATCCGCCCTGACGATACTCCGTCGCGGCGGGGCTCGGCAACGCACGCTGGGACGATCCGTTGGCGCATCCGCGATCGAACCCGCCGCGCGCGCCTGCGTCACGCCTCGGCCAGCACGGAAGGCACCGCCGCCGCGCCGACTGCCCGGCGCATCAGCACGAGGAGCACCAGCCAAAGGATGACCGGGCCGGGCTGGATCCCCCAGAGTTTGGCGGAGCCGTCCGCCCACAGCGCGAACGTCAGCAATAGGACGATCGCGATCCGTTCCCACGGCAGAAAGCCGGTCCGCATTCCCTCGCGTCCAAGCCAGGCCGCGGCGAAGATCAGCACGACCGTATCGTAGTCCCAGAAGTATGGCGTCGCGAGAAAGGTAGCGACCACCAAACTCGCGGCCTTGGTCTCGACCGGCGCCGGCCTGTGCCAAACGATCACGATGACGCCGAGCGCGAGGGCGCTCGAGAGCATCTGTACCGCGTAGGCGAGCGTCACCGTCATGCCAAGCTCGCGCGCGGCCGTGAAGGCTGTCGGGATGCGATCCGGCCGGGGCGCGAATGCGATCAGATCCCGGTTGGACGCCAGGCTGCCGAGGAAGCCGATCCAGGTGGAAGTCCCGAAAAAGGCAAGACTGGCAAGCACCAGCACGGCGACGGTCGCGGCCGCGGCGGCGAAGGCGCGCCAGTGGCCGCCCACCGCGAGAGCGACCGGCAGCAATAGCCCGAGATGCGGCTTGTAGGCGAGGCAGCCGAAACAGATTCCGGCGATCACCGGCCGCCGTTCCAGCGCCATCAGCCCGCCCGCCAAGAAGGCCGCGGTGAAGAGCCCGTTCTGGCCGAACAGCAGCGAATAAAATGCCCCGGGCGTGCCAATCACGGCGATCGCCGCTTCCGGCCAGGCAACCAGCCGGCGCAGCAGCGCAAACCCGAGGCCCACGCCAAGCAGGGTCCAAACGATCAGTGCCGGGACATAGGAGAAAAACGCCAGCGGCAGCGTCAACAGCAGCATGACCGGCGGATAGCTGTAAATCGCTACGTTCGCCTGCGGGCCGACAATCGTGCGCTCAAGCGCGTCAAACCAGGCGTGGTCGTAGACAAGTTGCGCGTGCCCGGCGAAAACCGCCTTCGCTCCCGCGAACATGTTGAGGAAATCGAAGGCCAGCGGGTCTCCCACGGATGTGGCAACGCCGTTGCGCGTAACGAAACGGATGCCCGAGACGATCAGAAACACCGACAACGCCGCAAAGAGATACCCGCCGATCAGCAGGGTTCGGCGGGTGATCCACCGCGCCTCGCGGAGCCTGTCAACTGCGCGGGTCAGCGGCTGAAGGGTG
>DATLTH010000272.1:0-6732 GCA_035533695.1 Allostellaceae bacterium
CTGACCGAGGCGGCGGGCCGCGATCCCGCCAAAATCGGCATCGAGGTCTGGGTGTCGATGGGGTCGGGAAGCGAGAAGGAATGGGGCGAGGAGGCGCGCTTCTGGAAAGAGGCCGGCGCCTCGCATCTGTGCCTGACGACGACGTTCGAGCGGCGCCACCACCATCGCATCGCCGGGCATGCGATGGCCGACCATCTGGCGGCATTGCGCCGCTATCACGCCGCGGTCGCCGGCCGGCTGTAGGAGCCGCCATGAAAATCAGCTTCGACATCGACTGCACGCCCGATGAATTGCGCGGCTTTTTCGGCCTGCCCGACGTGAAGCCGATGCAGGAGCAATTGCTCAAGGAGGTCGAGGAGCGGATGCGGGCGAGCCTCAAGTCGCTCGACCCCGAAGCGCTGCTGAAGACCTGGCTGCCGGCCGGCCTCAAGGGCTTCGAGCAATTGCAGGAGCTGTTCCTCAACCAGATGAGCGGGCGCGGCGCGGGCAAGAAATAGAAGTGCCGAAATCGCCGACGATATTCCTCGTCCGGCACGGCGAGACCGAGTGGAACCGCGCGCGGCGCTACCAGGGCTGGAGCGATTCGCCGCTGACCCCGCGCGGCGTTGCCCAGGCCGAGGCGGTCGGCCGCCGCCTCAATGAGCTGCCCGAAGCCGCCGATGCCGGGATCATCGCCAGCCCGCTCGGCCGGGCCTCTCGCACCGCCGCGATCATCGCCGAATGTCTCGGCCGCCGCGGTCCGCCGCGCGTCGACGAGCGGCTGCGCGAAATTTCGCTCGGCTCCTGGGACGGGCGCGACCGTCGCGACATCCGCTCGCTGATGGGCGCGGCCTTCGCCGAGTACGAGTGGTATTTCGCGACGCCCGACGGCGAGCGCTATGACGGGTTTGCCGGACGCATCGGCGAATTTCTCGCCGGACTCGGCGACGCGCCGGTCATTGTCGTGTGTCATGGCGTCGTGACCCGGGTGTTGCGCGGCCTCTACGCCGGAATGCCGCGGGCCGCCGCGCTGCGCCTGGCGGTGCCGCAGGACCGCATCTTCCGGCTTGCGGACGGCCGGATCGACGAGATCGCGGTTGACCCGGTTCGCGCGGCCTCCGCCGGTGGACAAGTTTCCGCATGATCGCGGGCAAAACGGGGATAAGTGCTGTTTTCGGGGGATAGGGATGTTGATGCGCTTTTCGGTGGTTGCGCGCCTCACCGCGTTCTCTACCCTGGGCATCGATGCGAGGCCTGCATCGTGCTGGGGAACACGACGCCTCGCATCTGCACAGCGCGATGGGCGGCCTTAGGGGAGGCCGCCCATTTTGTTTGCGCCCATTTTCGCTCGAAGCGGCGGCATGCCCTCTTGCAGCGGAGTAAGTGAGCGCTTACTTTGCCGCGCCATGGCGTTGACGAGGCTCGACAGCGACGAGCGCCGCAAGGCGATCGTCAGGGCGGCGGTGCCGCTGTTTGCCCGCAAGGGATTTGCCGGCACGACGACGCGCGAACTGGCCGAAGCCGCCGGCATTTCCGAAGCGTTGCTGTTCCGCCATTTTCCGAGCAAGCAGCTATTGTACCGGGAAATCCTGCAGCTCGGCTGCGAGGGCGACCCGGCGCTCGAAAAGCTCGCCACGCTGCAGCCTTCGACCGCGACGCTCGTCTTCATGGTGCGCTTCATGATCCGCCGCTTTCTGATGGGCGACGAGGCCGAGCGCGCCGAACTCGATTCGCGGCTGCGGCTGGTCCTGCACAGTTTTCTCGAAGACGGCGACTACGCGCGCGAACTGTTCGAGACGGCCGGCGAGCGGGTGATCCCGTTGTTCGAGGCATCGCTTGCGGCCGCGGTGGCGGCCGGCGATGTCGTGCCCGGCGGTGGTATGCCCGCCAACCGTTTCTGGTTCGCCCAGCACGTCGCCGCGCTGATGGCCTTTGCCGCGTTGCCCGGACGACGCTGCATCCCCTATGCGGGAAGCCTCGACGACATCGTCGACGAGGCGAGCGGGTTCGTCCTGCGCGGCATTGGCATGACCGATGCAGCGATTGCGGCGGGCATCGAGCCCGCTCTGCCATCCGCTGCGGACTGAGCCGGAGAGGCCATGGACGGTGATCTCAACCCGCTGGTGTCGACCACCAAAGCCGAAGCGTCGGATGTTGTGGCGCGCGACAGCATCGCCGCGACGCGGCAGACCGCGCAGCGGCCGCGGACGGTGCGCTGGCTCGTGATCGTCGGGGTGCTGATCGCGGTCGTCCTCGGCGGCCTCTACGGCTTCAACCGCTTCCGCGAGCGCGCCATCGCCAATTTCTTCGCCCACAACAAGCCGCCGCCGGCGCAGATCACCGCAGTCGTGGCGGCGAGCGAAGCGGTGGCGCGGTTCGCGACCGGGATCGGCTCGCTGGCGGCGGTCCATCAGGTGACCGTCACTCCCGAGATCGGCGGCCGGGTCACCGCGATCCTGTTCAAGCCGGGCGCCAGGGTCAATGCCGGCGACCCGCTGGTCCAGCTCAACGACGGCCCCGATCAGGGCGACCTCGCCAATTACGAGGCGCAGGCGCGCTATGCGGCGGTCTCGCTGGAGCGCGCGAAAGTGCTGGCGCAGCGCCAGGCCGGCCCGCAGGCGACGGTCGACCAGACCCAGGCGCAGCTCGACGAGGCGCGCGCCCAGATCATCAAGACCCAGGCGATCATCGCGCAGAAACTGATCCGCGCGCCGTTTGCCGGCCGCCTCGGGGTGCGCCAGATCGATCTCGGTCAGTACCTTGCCGCCGGCGCGCCGATCGTGACCCTGACCGATCTGAAGCACCTCTACGTCAATTTCACCCTGCCCTCGACGCAGGTCGCCGAGATCGCCCCCGGGCAGAGCGTCAACGTGACCGCCGATGCGTTCCCCGGCCGGACCTTCACCGCGAAGATCGCGACGATCGACCCGCAGATCCGCGCCGACACCCGTACGATGACGGTGCAGGCGACGCTCGCCAACCCGGACGAGGCCTTGTTGCCGGGGATGTTCGTCAGCGCCGCGGTGGTGCTGCCGAAGACGCCGGACGAGGTCGTGCTGCCGACGACCGCGGTCGACTACACGCTCTATGGCGACAGCGTCTATGTGATCCGCGCGGCGGGCAAGGACGCCGCCGGCAAGCCGCTCCTCAAAGCTGTTCGCACGCCGGTCAAGACCGGGGCGCGCTGGAACAACAAGGTGGCGATCCTCTCCGGCGTCACGCCCGGCGAGCGGGTCGTCGGGGCCGGGCAGATCAAGCTGCAGGACGGTTCGCCGGTCATGGTTACCGGCAACCCGCTGCCGGCGCCGCCTTCCCATCCAACGCCGCAATGACGCCGCAATGACGCCGCACGGCCAACCCCTCGCTGTCATTCCGGGATGCCGCGACGCGGCAGACCCGGAATCCATATTCCAGAGGCCTGTGTTCATGGGTTCCGGGCTCGTCGCTGCGCGTCGCCCCGGAATGACGGTCGTGGGATGAAATTCACCGACCTCTTCATCCGCCGGCCGGTGCTGGCCCTGGTCGTCAGCCTCTTGATCCTGCTGATCGGCGCCAAAAGCATGTTCGGCCTGCAGATCCGCCAGTATCCGCAGCTCTACAACACGACGATCACGGTCACGACGGCCTATCCCGGCGCCTCGCCCGACCTGATCCAGGGCTTCATCACGACGCCGATCGAGCAGGCGGTGGCGACCACCGAGGGCATCGACTACCTGACCTCGAATTCGATCCAGGGCACCAGCACGGTCACCGCCTACATCCAGCTCAATTACGATCCGAGCAAGGCGATGACCGACGTCATGGCCAAGGTGCAGCAGGTCAAATACCTGATGCCAGCGGCGGCGCAGGACCCGGTCATCCTGAAGGCGACCGGACAGACCACCGCGGTCATGTATATCGGCTTTTCCAGCGCCGAATTGCAGAGCGCGGCGATCTCCGACTACCTGACGCGGGTCGTGCAGCCGCTGTTGGCGACCGTCGACGGCGTCGCTTCGGCCGATATTCTGGGCGGCCAGACCTTCGCGATGCGGCTGTGGCTCGACCCGGCGCAGATGGCGGCGCGGGGCGTCTCGGCGAGCGACGTCGCCGCCGCGATCCGCGCCAACAACTACCAGTCGGCGCCGGGCCAGACGAAAGGCTTCTTCACGGTCACCAACATCAGCGCCGACACCGGCCTTGCCGACGTGGCGCAGTTCAAGCGAATGGTCGTCAAATCATCGGGCGGCGCGCTGGTGCGGCTCGAAGACATCGCCAAGGTCGATCTCGGCGCCGAGAGCTGGAACTCGAGCGTCGCGATGAACGGCCAGCACGCCGTTTTTATCGGCGTCCAGGCGACGCCGACCGGCAATCCCCTGACCCTGGTCGCGGGCGTGCGCAAGTTGCTGCCCGATATCGAGCGCACCCTGCCGCCGTCGGTCAAGATGAAGGTCGCCTACGATTCGACCAAGTTCATCCAGGCCTCGATCGACGAGGTCGAGTGGTCGCTCGGCCAGGCGGTCGTCATCGTTGTCGTCGTGATCTTCCTGTTTCTCGGCAGCGTGCGCTCGGTGCTGATCCCGGTGGTGACGATCCCCCTGTCGCTGATCGGCGCCGGCATCATCATGTCGGTCCTCGGCTTCAGCCTCAATCTGCTGACCCTGTTGGCGATGGTGCTGGCGATCGGCCTCGTCGTCGACGATGCGATCGTTGTCCTCGAAAACATCTACCGCCATATCGAGGAGGGGAAGAGCGCGCCGCAAGCGGCGCTGATCGGGGCGCGCGAGATCGCCGGCCCGGTCATCGCGATGACGCTGACCCTGGCCGCGGTCTACGCGCCGATCGGCTTTTTGGGCGGCGTCACCGGCACATTGTTCCGCGAATTCGCCTTCACCCTGGCCGGCGCGGTGATCATCTCCGGCATCGTTGCGGTGACCTTGTCGCCGATGATGTGCTCGTTGCTCTTGAGCCGCACCTCGGCGCACGGCCGCTTTGCGGGCCTCGTCGACCGCGCCTTCTCACGCCTTGCCGACGCCTACGGCAGGCGGCTGGAGCGCTCGCTCGACTACCGCCCGGTCACCGCGCTGTTCGCGGTCGCGGTGTTTGTGGCGCTCGCCTTCATGTACGTCAACACCAAGAAGGAATTGGCGCCGGAGGAAGACCAGGGGGTGCTGTTCGCCCTGACCAAGGCGCCGCAATACGCCAATCTCGACTACAGCGACGCCTATGGCGCCGAACTCGACAAGGCGTTCACCTCGATCCCGGAAGCCGAGTTGCGATTTGTCGTCAACGGCCGCTTCGGGCCGACCCAGGGCATCGCCGGCGTGATCCTGAAACCGTGGGGCGAGCGCAAGCGCAGCGCGCAGCAGATCAAGCCGATATTGCAGGGCCTGGTGAACAAGGTCGAGGGTCTGCAGGCCTTTGTGTTTTCGCTGCCGCCATTGCCCGCGTCGATCGGCGGCCTGCCGGTGCAGATGGTGATCTATTCGACCGGCGATTTCCACTCGATCTATCAGGCGATGGAGAAAATCAAGGCGGCGGCGCGCAAGAGCGGGTTGTTCATCGTCGTCGACAGCGACCTCGCCTTCAACCAGCCGACGATCCAGGTCAACATCGACCGCAGCAAGGCCAACGATCTCGGCATCACGATGCAGTCGATCGGCGACACCCTCGCATTGCTGGTCGGCGAGAATTTCGTCAACCGCTTCAACCTCGCCGGCCGTTCCTACGAGGTGATCCCGCAGGTGCCGCGGGTCGACCGGCTGACGCCGGAGGCGCTGACCCAATATTACGTCAGCTCGGCGTCGGGCCGGCAGGTGCCGCTGTCGAACCTGGTGACGGTCAAGACGACAACCGAGCCCAATGCGTTGACCCGCTACAACCAGCTCAATTCCGCGACCTTCCAGGCCGTGCCGATGCCCGGGGTCGCCATGGGGCAGGCGGTCGATTTCCTCGAACAGCAGGCGGCGCTGCTGCCGGCCGGGTTCAGCCACGACTACCTGTCGGATGCGCGGCAATACGTGCACGAAGGCAATCAGCTGGTCGTCACTTTCGTTTTCGCGCTGATCATGATCTTCCTCGTGCTGGCGGCGCAGTTCGAGAGCCTGCGCGACCCGCTCGTCATCCTGGTCAGCGTGCCGATGGCGATCTCCGGCGCGGTATTGCCGCTGTTCATCGGTTTGGCGACGATGAACATCTACACCCAGGTCGGGCTGGTCACCTTGGTCGGGCTGATTTCGAAGCACGGCATCCTGATGACCGAGTTTGCCAACCAGCTGCAGATCAGCGAGGGGCTCGACCGGCGCCGCGCGATCGAGCGCGCTGCGCGAGTGCGGCTGCGCCCCATATTGATGACGACCGCCGCGATGGTGGTCGGGCTGGTGCCGTTGGTGACCGCGACGGGCGCCGGCGCCGCCAGCCGGTTCTCGATCGGCATCGTCGTCGTTGCCGGCATGTCGATCGGCACCTTGTTCACGCTCTTCGTGCTGCCCGCCGTCTATACCGTGCTGGCGCGAGACCACGCCGCCGCCGCCCACTCGGCGCGCGCCCGCGAACTCGCGCAAGTCTCCTGACGCCCGACTGATCCCCCGCCTCATCCCCCGCCTTGTCGTCGGGCGGGCGCTCGGCCATCATGGGCCGACAAATATCGCGCCGACCCAGCTTCGGCTACCGGGCCCAAGCCGGCGCGAGGGGAGGTTCGCCATGCCGAGTTACGTCATGCTGGCGCATTGGACCGACCAGGGCGCCCGCCAGGTCAAGGATTCGCCAAAGCGGCTC
>DATLTH010000273.1:0-2119 GCA_035533695.1 Allostellaceae bacterium
TCCCTTGCTTTCCGGCCGCATCGGGTGGGCATAGCAGGTGAAGCCCGACTGCTTCGATATCCGCGGCCCCTTGGGGCCGGGTTCGGTCAGCATCGGGACCCAGCCGAGCAACAGGTCGGGCGCTTCGAGGCCCTCGCGCGAACAGACAAAGGCGCGCATCGGCGCCCCCACGCTGGCCAGAAACCCCTTGCGGAACAGCGCGTATCGCAACGCCTGATGGACCATGCCGAGGCCGCGCGCGCGGTCGTTGAAGGTAATCCCCTTCCTGCCGACCAGCCAGCGGGTGCGCGGCGCGTAATGGTCGCGCAGGTTTTCGCCGACGCCGGGCAACGCCTGATGCACCTCGATGCCCAGATTGCCCAGCCGCTCGGGCTGGCCGATGCCCGACAACTCCAATAATTGCGGCGAGTTGATCGTGCCCCCGCAGACGACGACCTCGCGCGCCGCCTGGGCTTCGCGCGCCTCGCCCCCGACGGAATAGCGCACCCCGGTGCAGCGCCTGCCGTCGAGCACGAGAGCCTCCGCCAGCGCGCCGGTCTCGATATGCAGGTTTTGCCGGTTGCGGATCGGGTCGAGATAGCAGCGCGCCGTGCTCATTCGCCGGCCGCGGGCGATGGTCGCCTGGCTCATCGCGATGCCTTCCTGCCGCGCGCCGTTGTAATCCGGGTTGTGCGGGATGCCGACTTCGCCCGCCGCCTTGATCAGCGCCTGGAAGATCGTATCGCGCGGCTGCGGGTCGGTGACGCGCAGCGGCCCGTCGCGACCGCGAAAGGCGTCGTCGCCGCCGCCCTCATAGGCTTCCATGCGGCGGAAGAACGGCAGGACATCCTCGTAGCTCCAGCCCTGGTTGCCCATCTGCGCCCAGGTGTCGAAATCCTGCGCCTGGCCGCGCACGAAGGCCATGCCGTTGATCGCGCTGGAGCCGCCGAGCAGTTTGCCGCGCGGCACCGGGATGCGGCGGCCGTTGGTGTTGGCTTCGGGCTCGGCGGAATAGAGCCAGTTGGCCGCGGGGTTCTTGATCAGCCGGGCGGAACCGACCGGAATGAACGACCACGGGTGGCTGGCCGCGCCCGCTTCGAGCAGCAGCACCTTGTTGCGCGGATCGGCCGACAACCGGTATGCCACCGCCGCACCAGCCGACCCGGCGCCGACGACGATGTAGTCATAAGTCTGCATGCCGCGCGTGCTCCCGTTGTTCGGCGCCCAACCTAATACACTCGCTTGCCGAAGAGTCGATCCGGGGTAATGTTGCGCCCTGGGGAGGCCTCTGGGGAGGGCAGGCATGAACGATCCTGTGGATGTGCTGATCATCGGCGCCGGCGCGTCGGGCGCGGCCGTGGCGTGGAGCCTTGCCGAGACGAAGATGCACATCCTCTGCCTCGAACAGGGCGGGTGGATGAACCCGGCGACCTATCCCAGCACCGGTCGCGACTGGGAGGCGCGCTTCTTCGGCGACTTTTCGCCGAGCCCCAACATCCGCGCCCGGCGCGAGGACTACCCGGTCAACGACGACAACTCGCCGATCAAGGTTGTCAACTTCAACGGCGTCGGCGGCGGCACAATCATGTACACCGCGCATTGGCCGCGCCTGCATCCCTCCGACTTCCGGGTGAAGAGCCTCGACGGCGTCGCCGCCGACTGGCCGATCGACTACGAGACGCTCGCCCCGTTCTTCGACGAGAACGACCGGATGATGGGGGTCTCGGGCCTCGCCGGCGATCCCGGCGTGCCGCTGCACACGCCGCCGATGCCGCCCTTGCCGCTCGGCCGCTCCGGCGCGCTGCTCGGCGCCGCGGTGAACCGGCTCGGCTGGCACTGGTGGCCCTCCGACACCACGGTCGCGACGGTCGATTACGAGGGGCGGGCGAAGTGCATCAATCTCGGCCATTGCACGCCCGGCTGCGCGCAGGGCGCCAAAGCGAGCACCGACATCACCTACTGGCCGCTCGCACAGCGCGCCGGCGTTGAACTGCGCACGCATTGCCGGGTGCGCGAGATCACGACCGACGAGCATGGCATGGCCGCGGGGGTCGTCTACTACGACGCCGACGGCAAGGAGCAGTTTCAGGCCGCCCACGTCGTCGTCCTCGCCTGCAACGGGGTCGGCACGCCGCGGCTG
>DATLTH010000274.1:0-2484 GCA_035533695.1 Allostellaceae bacterium
CTGCCCGGCAATGCCAGGAACGCGGTCGCGATCGCCGCAATCGCCGCAAACAGGCAGGCGGATAGAAAGACATAGGTCGACATGCCAGACATGGGTCCGCGAAGGCACCGACCAGCCGATCGACCCGACATCGTAGCCGTCGTACATCTGAATGAGACCGCAGATTAACGCGACGCGGATTTGCCAATCGCGGCGAGTTTGTGCTCCACCGGATGGATAGCCGCGAGCATTTCTTCGACCGTCTCGGCGCGAAACGCGTTCAGCACCTTCGGCCGGTTGATCGTGATCGTCGCGATGCTGTCACGCTTGTCGAAGAGGATGTCGTGTAACGCCATCGCCGAGCCTCTCCGTCAGTCGTTTTTGAGCCCCAAGAGGCGGCGGGCGAGGACGAAATGCGGCTTGTCGATCATCCTGCCGTCGAGGGCGAGGGTGCCGGAATCGGGATTGGCGGCAAAGGCGGCGACAACCCGCTCGGCCCACTCGCGCTCGGCGGCGCTGGTCGAGAACGCCTCGTTGATGGCGGCGAGCTGCGCCGGGTGGATCGCCATCTTGGCGGCAAAGCCCGAGCGGCGCGCCGCGAAGGCTTCGGCGCGCAGCCCCGCCTCATCCTTGAAATCGGTGTAGATCGTGTCGATCGCGACAACCCCGGCGGCCGACGCCGCCAACAGGCACAGCGAGCGCGCCAGCTTGTAAGCGCCGTCATAATCGCCGTCGATCGTGCGGTTATTGCCGCCGATGCACGCCGACAGATCCTCGGCGCCCCAGGTGATCGCCTCGAGCCGCGGCGACACCCCGCCATAGCCGCCGAGCGCAAACACCGCCTGCGGCGTCTCGGTGGCGATCGCGACGATGCGAATGGCGCCCGCCGATGCCCCGCAGCCCGCCTCGAATGCCGAGAGGTAGTGATCGAGAGTGCGGACATCCTCGGGCAGGCATTTCGGTAAGAGGATGCCGTCGGGCCTTCCGGCGACCGTGGCCGCGAGGTCGTCGAGCGCAAGGCCGCTCGCCAGCGGGTTAATCCGCACGTAGCGCCGAACCTGCTCGGGTCCGTGTGCCGCGAGGAACTCGCGCGCCTGAGTGCGCGCCAGCGGCCGGTTCGCCGCCGCCACCGAATCCTCGAGGTCGAGGATCAGCGCATCGGCCGCCGATTCGAGGCCGCGCGCGAGCTTCCGTTCGCTATCGGCCGGGACGAACAGCATCGAGCGCATCGAGATCTCCTTCCTGACTCCCTCTCCGCCCCTGGGGGCGGAGAGGGCAGGGTGAGGTGGGGGATTGCCGCAGCGCCGGCGCGAGACCCACCTCACCCTCCCATCGCTCGCGCGATGGGCCCCTCCCTCTCCCCCCTGAAGGGCGGAGAGGGGTTTTGTCAACGCGGGTCGGTCTTCATCAGCGCGGCGCGGCGGCAGATCGCCACCGTTTCGCCGCGCTGGTTCAATCCCTCGTGCTCGAACTCGACGATGCCGGCATCCGAGCGCGATTTGCTGCGCCGGGTCGCGATTACCGTCGTTTTCGCGCGGATCGTGTCGCCGTGAAACACCGGCTTCGGGAAGCGCACGTCGGTCATGCCGAGATTGGCGACGGTGGTGCCCAAAGTCGTGTCGCCGACGCTGATGCCGATGACGAGGCCGAGCGTGAAGATGCTGTTGACCAGCGGGCGGCCGAACTCGGTGGTCTTGGCGAATTCGGCGTCGAGGTGGAGGGGCTGCGGGTTCATCGTCAGGGTGGTGAACAGCACGTTGTCCATCTCGGTGACGGTGCGGCTGAGCGCGTGGTCGAACACCTGGCCTTCCGAGAACGCCTCGAAATAAAGTCCGGCCACCCTCATCTCCCCTTGAACACCGGGCGGCGCTTCTCGTTGAACGCGGCGACCGCCTCCTTGTGGTCCTCGGTGAAGGCGCAGCGCGCCTGGTGCTCGGCTTCGAGGTCGAGGACGGTCTGGAAATCCTCGGTCTCGGCCGCCAACAGGTTGCGCTTCATGTAGCCGAGTGCGACGCGCGGCCCGTCGGCGAGCCGCGCCGCCAATGCCATTGTTTCGCTGTGCAGATCGTCGTCGGCGACGACGCGGTTGACGATCCCGAGCCTTCCGGCCTCCTCGGCGTCGATGATGTCGGCGGTGAAATAGAGTTCGCGCGCCTTTGCCGTGCCGACGAGGCGCGTCAGGCTCCACGAGCCGCCGTAATCGCCGGAATAGCCGATCCGGGCGAAGGCGGTACCAAAGCGCGCCGACTTGCCGGCGATGCGCAAATCGCAGGCGAGCGCGAGGCCGAGCCCGGCGCCGGCAACGGGGCCGTTGATCATCGCGATCACCACCTTCGGCAGCCGGCGCAGCAGCAGCGGCAGCTGATGGGCGTGGCGCAAGCCATCGACCCGGTCCTCGAAGGTCTGGTCCTTGCCGCGGCTCTCCATCGTCTTGACGTCGCCGCCGGCGCACCAGCCGCGCCCGGCCCCGGCGATGACGATCGCGCCGACGCTGCGGTCGGTGGC
>DATLTH010000275.1:0-2200 GCA_035533695.1 Allostellaceae bacterium
GTGGTTCGGCCCGAGGAAGAACGGGATCGCATAGCGCGAGGTGCGGTTGCGGTTGATGACGCGGTGCGGCGTCGCCCGGAAGCGGTCGTTCGAGTAGCGCGCCAGCATCGCCCCGGTATTGACGACGAACGTGCCGGGCAATGCCGGCGGCCGGAGCCACTCGCCCTCGGCGGTGCGCACCTCGAGCCCCGGCAGGGCCGACTGCGCGAGGAAGGTCAGGAAATTGTTGTCGGTGTGCGGGGCGAACCCGAACTCGTTGTCCTCCGGGTTGGGATGCGGCGGGTAGTGGATCAGGCGGATCGTGCAGTTCGGTGCGGCGAAGGCATCGGCGAAATAGTCGGGCCGCAAGCCCAGCGCCGTCGCCACGATCGGCACCAGCCGCGTCGTCATGGCCTCCATTGCGCTGTAGTAGGCCGTCGTCGCGGCGCGGAATTCGGGCATCTCCGGCGGCCAGCGGTTGAGGCCGACGAGCGGCTTGTCGTTGACGATGTCCGGGTGGTCGGGGGCGCGGTCGCGGGTGATGTAGAAGCTTTCGCTGAAATTCGGCTTGGTGTTGTTGTTGACCGGCGAATGGCGCACGACCTGGCCGCCGAACGGAAGGTAGCCGATGTTGTACCGGCCGATCTTGAGCGCGAGCTTGTCGGCCTCGGGCCGGGCGAAGAATTGCGCGGCGACGGCAAACGTGTCCTCGGCCAGGCGCGGCGGCACGCCGTGATTGGCGACGACGAGAAACCCGGTGTCGTCGCACGTGCGGGCCACCGCGCGCGCGAGCGGTGCGGCGGCCGCGGGATCTCCGGCCAGATAGGGCCCGATATCGAGCACCGGGATGCGGCCGTGATCCGCCGCGGCGGCGGGGCGCACCGCCGGATCGGGAGCGTTGGAAAGCGGCATGTCGGCCTCTCCGGATTTCAGCTGATCGTTACTTCGAAGCCGCGCTTCGTGCCCGGGCGCGCCATCATTGCTTCGTACCAGCGCTTGACGTTGGGGAAGTCGGCGAGATCGACCTGGTGGCGCTCGTGCCGCCAGGCCCAGCCGAGGATCGCGAAATCGGCGATCGACACCTCGCTGCCGGAGGCATAGGGCACCTCGCCGAGGCGCTTGTCGAAGACGCCGTAGAGCCGGCGGGTCTCCGTCATGTAGCGTTCGAGGCCGTAGCGGCGGTCGGCTTCGTCCTTCACCTGCAGGAAATGATGCACCTGGCCCGGCATCGGCCCGAACCCGCCCATCTGCCACATCAGCCATTCGAGCACCGGCACCTGGCGCCGCAAATCGCCCTTCGGCCAGAACTTGCCGGTCTTTTCGCCGAGATAAATGAGGATCGCGCCGGATTCGAAGATGCTGATCGGCCTGCCGCCAGGGCCATCGGGGTCGATGATCGCCGGTATGCGGTTGTTGGGGCTGATTTTCAGGAACTCGGGCTGAAACTGCTCGCCCTTGCCGATGTTGACCGGCTTCACCGTGTAGGGCAGCCCCATCTCCTCGAGCGCGACCGAAATCTTGCGGCCGTTCGGGGTGTTCCAGGTCCACAATTCGATGCTCATCGGCGCAATTCTCCGGTGCGGGGCAGCCAAGCGGTGCGCAGCATTGCCGCGATAGTCCTGCGTCGCAAGGTGCAATCACCCTCGCCATGCTCTAGCATCGGCGCTTCGCTGACCTGACCAGAGGAGGCACCGATGGCCGCCGACCCGAACCGTGTGATCCTGACCGGCGAAAACCCGTTCATCCGCCTCTCCGCCAGCGATGGCGGCACGGTCACGACCAACGCCAGCTATTGGCGCATCGTCACCTGCCCGGCGGGGCCGGGCCACGTGCTCTATCTGAAGAGCGAAGTGACCGACAACCGCTGGCAGATCTATTCCGACAACATCGCGATGGCGCGATGGCTGCAGGGGACCGTGCAGGGCATGCTGAACCCGGAGACCGCCGACACGTCGATCCCGGTCACCGACGCCGAGTTCGCCAAGTCCGGCGACCCGCGCTATTTCTGGACCGAGAGCCTCGTCGCGCACGACGAGGAGATCACCCTGACCTGGTACGACATCGGCGACCCGCTCTTGATCCACACCAACCCCGCCGAGGGCGGCCGCAAATACGGCGTCTGCACCTTGCTGATCCCGGCGCTCGGCGCGCGCCTCGTGCGCAACGGCGTCGAGGCTTCCGGCAAGCCGTGGCCCGTGCAGCGCGAAGGCCGCCCCTTCAG
>DATLTH010000276.1:0-4014 GCA_035533695.1 Allostellaceae bacterium
TACGATGTCGTCGACGGCGGCAGAGGAGTCGCCAATCGGCGCCTGTTTTGCGCCGCCGAGCCGGGCGGCAGCGACGGGCTGCGCGTCGATACCCACGGCAATCTGTGGTGTGCCTGGGGCGGCGGCGAGGCCGAGGACGGCGTGGCGATTTACGCCCCCGACGGCACGATGATCGGCCGCATCCTCCTACCCGAGCGCTGCGCCAACGTCTGTTTCGGCGGCAGAAAGCGCAACCGCCTGTTCATGGCCGCGAGCCAGTCGATCTACGCGCTCTATGTCGAGGCGCAAGGGGTGATCGGCGGCTGAGATCACCCGGCGGCACGGATGACACAAACGGCAGACCCAACGGCACCGGCGGAGATTGGCAAAGCGCCGGCGCCGTACCGGCGCTAGTTCACGAAGCGGTAGAGTTTCGCGGCGTTGTCGCAGACGATCTTTTTCTTGATGTCGGCCGGCAGGTGGCCGAGCTCCTTCTCGATGTATTCCTGCGAATCCGGGTAGATGCCGTCGGGATGCGGGAAGTCGGAACCCCACATGATGTTGTCGGTCCCCAGCTCGTCCAGCAGTTTGACGCCAACCGGATCGCTCTGGTAGGTGGCGTAACACTGGCGGTACCAGTATTCGCTCGGCTTCATCTTGAGGTCGAGTTCCTTGAACTGGTCCTCCCACTCGGCGTCCATGCGGTCGAGGATGTAGGGGATCCAGCCGGTGCCGGCCTCGCCGATGACGATCTTCAAATGCGGCCGGTGCTCCAGGACGCCGGCGAAAATGATCGACATCAGGACATCGGCCATGTGCATCTGGAACTGGGTGATGCTGGCCGCCCGCGCCGCCAGGAGGGTCTTGCCGCTGAGCTTCGAGAAGTCGCGCCGGGCGCCGCCGATCGTGTGGAAATGCACCGGCAGCCCGCTCGCCGCGGCGGCGTCCCATACCGGGTTCCACCAGGGGTCCCACAGCGGCGTCATGTCGAACTTGCGGGCGACTTCGAGGCCGCGCACCGCGCCGCGTGTCGCCACCCGCTCGATCTCATGGACGGCGGCGTCGCGGTCGTGGTTCGGGATGCAGGCGAGCCCGGCATAGCGGTCGGGCTGCTTCGAGCAGAACCCGGCAAGCCAGTCGTTGTAGATGCGCAGCATCTCGCCGCCGGCCTCGTCGTCATTGAGCCGGCCGGTGGCGCCCAAAATGCCATAGAGCACCTCGGCCTGGATGCCGTCGCGGTCCTGGTCCTTGAGGCGCAAATCGGGGTCGGTCAGCCGGCGCACTTTTTTCTGCTCGTCGTCGTAAAGCCCGGTCGAGGCCATCCGGTCGGAGCGGTGGATCACGCCGGGCACATATTGCCGCCCGGCCGAGCCCATCCCGGCATCGAGCCCAAACGAGGCGCCGCTCTTCGTCACCCATTCGCGGCCGCGCGGCCCTTCGGTCACGTAGGGCATGCGGTCCTTGAACGCGGCGGACGCGTTGCCGGTAAACAGATCGGGCGGCAGCCAGATCAGATCGACATGGCAATCGGCCGAAATGACATCGTATTTCATCGTGCCGCCCTCGCTCGTTTCTCGGCATCAAGGTAACGCGTCCGGCCGATGGCTGCCTATGCAGAATTCGGTCCGCAAGGTCGCGCGTTCGCGGACCCGCCCCTCACCACGCGGCGACGTCGAGGAAGGTGCTCTGGTAGGTCGCCCCCTCGCCGATATCGGTGTAGCGGTCCGAGCACAGCATGTTGACGGTGCCGCCGAGCGTCTCGCCGTCGGGGCGCTGGCCGGGCACCAGCACAACCCCGGGCAACACCTCGTCGCTGACCCGCAATACCAGGCCGACCGCGCCGCGCTCGTTATAGAGGCGCACCTCGGCGCCGTCGGCAAGGCCGCGGCGGCCCGCTTCGTCCGGATGCAGCACGCAGCAGGGCGCCCCTTCGCGGCGGCGCAGGAAATCGACGCCGGCATAGGCGGTGTGGGCCTGGAAATAGCCGGGCGCGGTCAAGAGGCGCAATGGCCAGCGTGCCCGGTCCTGCTCCTCCTGCGGGTCGGGCCGCCAATCCGGCATCGGCGCGAGGCCCTGGGCGGCGAGTTGTTCGGAATAAAATTCGAGCTTGCCCGACGGGGTGCGAAACCTCTGGCCGCCGGCGGCGGCGTAGCGGAATGGCCGGCCCGAGCGCACCTCGTCGAGATCGAGCGCGCCCGCGGGGCCGCTTATGCCGCGAAACAACTCGGCCAGGACCTCCGGCGGGTTCATGCGAAACACCGGATCG
The DNA here is from genome assembly GCA_035533695.1 of Allostellaceae bacterium. Lineage (GTDB taxonomy): Bacteria > Pseudomonadota > Alphaproteobacteria > ATCC43930 > CGMCC-115725 > DATARH01. The sequence goes on from DATLTH010000276.1 coordinate 2,246, forward strand.
GCGAGGCCCATGCGTTGCGCCAGTTCCTGCGCCAGCCGGAAATTCGACCACGCTTCGCCCTGCGGCGCGGCGGCGGCATGGCCGTATTGCGCCCAATAGGTCCCGTAGGCGCGATAGAAATCCTCGGTTTCGAGATAGGTCGTCGCCGGCAGCACGATGTCGGCATAGCGCGCGGTCGCCGTCAGAAACGGGTCGTGCACGACGGTGAACAAATCCTCGCGAGCGAGGCCCTGGCGGACTTTGCCGGCGTCGGGGCAGGTCACCGCCGGGTTGTTGGCGGCGATAAACAGCGCACGCAACGGCGGGTCCCGCATGTTCAGCAGCGCGTCGCCGAGCCGCAAATGGTTGACGAGGCGGCTCTCGGCCGGGCCCGATGGCCTGCGCAATGCCGCATAGTTCAATTCGTACGAAGCGGCGGTCAGCAGGAGGGCGCCGCCGCCATGCCGGCCGTAGGCGCCGGTCACGCCGGGCAATAAAGCCACCGCCCGCAACGCTTCGCCCCCGCGCGCAAGGCGGGTCATCCCCTCGCCCAACCGGATGAACGAGCGCTGTGCCATGCCATAGGCGGCGGCAAAGCCCTCGATGTCGGCTTCGGCGAGGCCGGTGATCTGCGCCACAAGCGCCGGCGAAAAGCGCGGCAATATTTCGGCCTCCAGCCGCTCGAAACCCAGCGTGTTCGCCGCGATGTAGTCGCGATCGACGCGATTATCGCGGGCCAGGATGTGCATGACCCCGAGCGCCAGGGCGGCATCCGTGCCGATCGCGATCTGCAAATGCCGATCGGCGAGCCGGGCGGTGCGGCTGCGGCGCGGGTCGATGACGATGATTTTGACGCCGCGCTTCTGCGCCCGCTCGGCCCGCGCCCAGAAATGCACATTGGTGGCAACGAGATCGGCGCCCCACGCAATGATCAAATCGCTGTCGTCGACCGCCTCGGGGTCGGCGCCGCCGATGGGGCCGACCGTCATGTTCCAGGCTTCTTCGCAGCAGGTGTCGCAGACCGTGCCGGCGACGAGGCGGCTCGCGCCCAATGCATGGAAGAGGCCGAGCACCAGCCCGCGGTTCATCTGCCCCTGATGCGCGCTGTAGGCATAGCCGAGGAGCGCCAGCGGCCCGGATTCGGCGATGATCGCCTGCCACCGTCCGGCGATCTCGCCGAGCGCTTCCTCCCAGGTGATCGGCGCGAATTGGCCCTCGCCCTTCCTGCCGGTGCGGCGCAGCGGCGTCCGCAGGCGCCCCGGCGAGTGCACCAGTTCGGCGTCGCGGTTGACCTTGGCGCAGGCGAAGCCGGCGGTGAACGGCTGGCCCGGATCGCCCCTGACGCGCAATACCCGGCCGTCCTCGACCTCGGCCAACAGCGAACACATGTCCGGGCAATCGTGCGCACAAACGACGCGAACCGTTTCCATCGCGCTGTTCTGTCATTGCGAGCGAAGCGAAGCAATCTCGCATGCTCGGCCGATCGAAGATGGTTATGATCGCGGACCCGCCGCCAGGAGAATGCCATGCCCGACCTCATTGAAAGCACCGAACACGGCGTTACCACCCTGACCCTGAACCGCCCGGAGCGGCTCAACGCGTTGTCGCCGGCGATGACCGCGGGGCTGAAGGAGACGCTGGAGCGTCTCGCCACCGACCGCAGCGTCGGCGCGATCGTCATCGCCGGGGCCGGGCGCGGCTGGTGCGCCGGCGGCGACGTCAAGACGATGGAGAGCCGCGGCAAGGACCAGACCTTCGAGGACCGGGTCGATGGCTTGCGCCACGCCCAT
>DATLTH010000277.1:0-2381 GCA_035533695.1 Allostellaceae bacterium
ACCACCAGCGGCACGTGCAGGTTTACTTCGCGCGCCGCCGAGACGACGCCCTCGGCGATCACGTCGCAGCGCATGATCCCACCGAAGATGTTGACGAGGATCGCCTCGACGTTGGGGTCGGACAGGATCAGCTTGAAGGCGACCGTCACCCGCTCCTTTGTCGCGCCGCCGCCGACATCGAGAAAATTGGCCGGGCTGCCGCCGTAGAGCTTGATGATGTCCATCGTCGCCATCGCAAGCCCGGCGCCGTTGACCATGCAGCCGATATTGCCGTCGAGCTTGACGTAGTTGAGTTGGTGCCTGCCGGCTTCGAGCTCGATCGGGTCCTCCTCGGCCTCGTCGCGCAGGGCTTCGATGTCGGGATGGCGGAAGAGCGCGTTGTCGTCGAACGAGATTTTGGCGTCGAGAGCGAGGAGATCGCCGGCTTCGGTCACCACCAGCGGGTTGATCTCGACGAGCGAGGCGTCGAGCTCGACAAACGCCCGGTACAGCGCGCCGACGAGGCCGACCATCGCCGCCACCTGGCCCCCTTTGAGCCCGAACGCAAAGGCCAGCTCGCGGCCGTGTAACGGCGACAGGCCGGCCGCCGGATCGATCGCCAGCCGGATGATCTTGCCGGGCGCGCGCGCCGCCAGTTCCTCGATCTCGACGCCGCCCTCGGCGGCGCCGATCAGCGTGATCCGACCGAGCGCTCGGTCGATAGCGATCGCCAGATACAGTTCGCGGGCGATGTCGACGCCGGCTTCGACATAGACCCGCTTGACCTCGCGCCCCTCGGGGCCGGTCTGGTGCGTGACCAGCTTGTGACCGAGCAGCGCGCGCGCCGCCGCAGCGACCTCGTCGGCCGAGCGCGCCAGTCTGACGCCCCCCGCCTTGCCGCGCCCGCCGGCATGGATCTGCGCCTTGACCGCCCATAGCTTAGCTCCATCGGGGCCGCCAAGCTTTTGCGCCTCCTCGACCGCCTCGGCAGCGGTGTAGGCGACCGCCCCCGCCGGCACCGCGACGCCGAAATGCGCGAGCAGCTGTTTCGCCTGATATTCGTGGATGTTCATCGCCGCTCATTCTTCCGTCATTGCGAGCGAAGCGACGCAATCGCGCGCCGCCCCCGGCCCATCGGGATTGCTTCGTCGCTGCGCTCCTCGCAATGACCGCCGCCTTTTGCGTTCATGCCGCCGCGCGCATCTTCTTGGCGATGTCGACGAGAACGCGCACCGCGGCGCACGAATCGTCGAACGCCTTCTTCTCCGCCGGATCGAGATTGATCTCGACGATGCGCTCGATGCCGTCCTTACCGATCACCACCGGCACGCCGACATAAAGATCGCGGACGCCGTATTCGCCGTTGAGCAGCGCGGCGCAGGGCAATACCCGCTTCTTGTCGCGCAGATAGGCTTCGGCCATCGAAATGGCGGCACTCGCCGGGGCGTAGAAGGCGGAGCCCGTCTTGAGGAAATTGACGATCTCGGCGCCGCCGTCGCGGGTGCGCGCGACGATCGCGTCGAGCCTCTCCTTGGTGGTCCAGCCCATCTTGACGAGATCGGGCAAGGGAATGCCGGCGACCGTCGAATAGCGAATGAGCGGCACCATCGTGTCGCCGTGGCCGCCGAGCACAAAGGCGGTCACGTCCTCGACCGAGACGTTGAATTCCGCGGCGAGGAAATAGCGGAACCGCGCGCTGTCGAGCACCCCGGCCATGCCGACGACCCGGTTGGCCGGGAAGCCGGTCGCCTCCTTCATGACCCACACCATCGCGTCCAAGGGGTTGGTGATCGTGATGACAAACGCATCGGGCGCGTTTGCCTTGATCGCGGCGCCGACCTCGCCGACGATCTTGGTGTTGATGCCGATCAGATCGTCGCGGCTCATGCCGGGCTTCCTCGGCACCCCGGCGGTGACAATGACGACATCGGCGCCCTTGATCGCGCTGTAATCGCTGGCGCCGGTGATCGCCGCGTCGTAGCCCTCGATCGAGGAGCCCTGCACGATGTCGAGCGCCTTGCCCTGCGGCACGCCGTCGACGACATCGAACATGACGACATCGCCCAATTCCTTGACGCCGGCGAGCAGGGCCAGCGTGCCGCCGATCTGGCCGGCACCGATAAGGGCGATCTTGTTGCGTGCCATCAGCATGTCCTCGTCGTGGAGCGAAGGGGTGAGACGGCGCGGGTCTTAGCGCGAAACCGCCGCACCGGCAAGGCAAGGGGCCGAAACGTCGATTGCTTGTCCTGCGTCAGATGGTGATGAAAGCGTTCAGCTTCGCCCGGACGAGTTGCGCCGTTTCGGGCGGCACGGTGCCCGCGTATCGGATCGGCCTGGCTTGGGTGTCGATGCTGCGGATGTGGCTGGTGAGGATCTCGCCAGCGACCGGCAGGTCCGGCGGG
>DATLTH010000278.1:0-6773 GCA_035533695.1 Allostellaceae bacterium
GAGCCGCCACGCCCCGAGAGGCGCGCGAGGCTCGGCCCCAGCGCAACTGCCAGCGTGCCCGCGCGTTCGACGACATAGACCGCGCCCAGCGCGAGGTAGAGGCCCCCGAGCGCGATCCAGGCGCCGCGCTGGAAGTCGATGAACGCCGAGCCGAGCGCCACCGCGGCGATGCCGAGCGCGCCGATGAAGAGGGCGCGCGCCAGCGCGAAGAGCCCGGCCTCGACGAGCTTGCCGGCGCGGTCGCGGCCCTCGATGTGCTTGATGAAGACGAGGCTGGAGCCGATCGTGCACGGCTCGACAAAGCCCAACAAGCCGAGCCCGAACGGCAGCGCCACCAAGCCTGCGAAACCGCCCGGGATCACGGTGTCCGCTCGGTCACCCGAAAGCCGAGGCGCCCGACCGCAGAAATCAGCCGGTCCGCGCTCGTCGCCGCCGGGTCGTAGAGAATGCGTGCCTCGCCGTCCTTGAAGCTGACGGCAGCCGCCTTGACGCCCGCCTCCCGCTCGACCACCGTCTTGATCGCTTCGGCGCAGCCGTCGCAGTGCATTCCTTGCACCTTCAACGTCAAATTGTTCACGAGATCCTCCGCTGTCTGCCGTTTGACCCGTTCTGTCGCTTCCGCTTCGGCGCCGCCGCAGGCAAGGGACCGCGGCCCCTGAACCCCGGTTCTGGTTCCGCGAGCATGTCGAGGATCGAACAGGCCTGCAATCCGCCCTGTCCGGGGCACACCGCGATGACGGCTTCCAGCGCAGCGCCAATCTCACGCAGCTGCTCGATCTTGGCTCTCACCTCCTGAAGCTTCGCCACCGCCTGCGCGCGCACCTCCGAGCAATCGCCATGAGGGTCGGCCTTGAGCGCCAGCAGCTCCTTGATCTCGCGCAACGAGAAACCGAGCTGCTGCGCCTGCCGGATGAAGCGGATGCGTTTTATAGCCTCGGCCGGGTACACTCGGATGCGCCGCCCTGGCGGCAGCGGCGGCTGCTCGACCAGGCCACGGCGCTGGTAGAAGCGGATCGTCTCGACCCCGACACAAGCCTGCCGGGCGGCTTCGCCGATCGTCATTCCCTGCATCACATTGCCCCGGTACGTCCTGCACCGCGAATGTGGCATCCGTACCGCAGTACGGAGCAAGGGCGCGGTCCCGAGAACGGCCGATTCCCGTTCGCGCCTTGACCCCGGACAGCGGTACGGAAATGGCGATCAACAGCGGATCAAGACATGGCCGTTCGCCCCGTGGCTCGCCGCGATCGCCAACCACCGTCTCATCGATCGGCTGCGCCGCGAGGGCCGCATGCGGGGGCGGGAGACGGGGCTGCTGCCGGAGCATGAAACCTTTCCGGGTGAGCAGGCGAATATCTTCGAAGAAGTGTCGAACCGGCGCAGCCTGGCAGCGGCAGTCGATGGATTACCGCCGACGCAGCGGCAGGCCGTCCGGTTGCTGAAGCTCGAGGAGAGGTCGTTGAAGGAGGCCGCGGCGATCAGCGGAATGTCAGTTGCGTCGCTGAAAGTGGCAGCCCACCGCGCGCTCAAAAGCCTGCGCCGGGTCCTCGCCAAATGGGACGCGGAGCGGTGATCGCGACCCCTGATCTGATCGATGCGATGGCGAGGGGCCTGACGCCGGTGCGCCGCCTGCGCCCGCCGCTGGTCCGCGCTGGCTGCTGGCTCCTTCTCGCGGTGCTGGTCCTGGCGCTGCTCGCCGTCGGTCAGGGCATGCGCCCGGATCTTGCGCAGCGTTTGCGAGAGGTGGGGTTTGTTGCCGGGATGGCGGCCTCGCTGCTTACCGGAGTCTGCGCCGCGATTGCCGCGTTCCTCGCGAGCCTGCCGGACCGGTCGCGCTGGTGGTTGCTCCTTCCCGCGCCCGCGCTCGTCCTCTGGCTGTCGACACTGGGCTATCAATGCCTGACCGGGTGGGTCAGCTTCGACCCTGACGGCATGCGACTCGGCGAGACCGCCCGCTGCTTCGCGACATTGGTGCTGACTGGTCTGCCGCTGTCGCTCGCAATGCTTGTCATGCTGCGCCACGCCGCCCCGCTCCGCCCGACAGGCACGGCGGTCGCCGGCAGCCTCGCCGTCGCGGCGCTGACAGCATCGGCGCTGACGTTGTTTCATGATCTCGATGCGAGTGTGATGATCCTCGTCTGGAACCTCGGCACGACGGCGCTGATCGTCGGGCTGGGCGCCCCTCTGGGCCGGCGGACGGCAGGAGTGCCGGGTGTGCTCGGTTGATGAAGCGGCGATAGCGCGAAGGGTCGGCGGATGAACGATCGCTTGGAGCCGCGCATTCGCATTCTGCTCGGGGCGTCGATCGCCATCGGTCCGGGCAAGGCGGCGCTTCTGGAGGCGATTGTGGAAACGGGATCGATCGCCGCAGCCGGGCGGCGCATGGGCATGAGCTACCGGCGCGCGTGGCTGCTAGCGAAGACAATGAACGCCTGTTTCCGCGAGCCGCTGATCGAAGCCGCGAAGGGCGGCATTGGCGGCGGCGGTGCGCGGCTGACCCAAATGGGCCGCGAGGTTCTGGCGCTCTATCGGGCGATGGAGGACCACGCCGCGACGGCGGTTGTTCGCGACATGGAGAAACTGCGCGAGCTGATGGTGGATCAGCCGCCGGAGGACTGAGTTTCGGCCTCGATATGCAGCAAATACCATATCGGGTGACATTGACCGATGTGATGAATTAGGCGAGCACTCGCGCCGAGAGGCTCGCCATCATGACCGCCAACGCCGCACAACAATTGCGCTCCGGCGAAATCCGCACCCCCCGCACCGCGAAGCGATGGTTCCGAGTGCCCGAGATCAGGGTGCAGCAAGCCGGCGACGGACCGGGACTGACGCGCCCGCGGTTTGCCTGGAACATCGGCGAAGTGTCCGGCGCGCTCGGCGATCTCGGGACGTTCCTGCCGCACATCATCGGTGCGATCACGATCGTCAAGATGGCTCCGGCCGGCATTCTGACCGCCTTCGGCCTGTTCTATATGCTTTCCGGAACTTTCTACGGCGTGCCGATGGCGGTGCAGCCGATGAAGGCGGCCTCGGCGGCGGTGCTGATCCAGCCGATGAACCCGGCCGCAGTGGCCGGAGCCGGTCTCGTCATCGGCGCCTTCTTTTTGATCCTCGGCGTGACCGGCATCGTGAGCCGGCTGGCGCGCGTCTTGCCGGGCACGATCGCGGCGGGCTTGCAACTCGGGCTCGGGCTGTCGCTCGCCGTTCTCGGTATCCGCCTGATCGAGACGCAGATCTGGCTGGGCGTCGCGATCTCGGCGTTGATGCTCGGGCTGATGCGTTACCGGCGCTCGCCGGCCGCGCTCGCCGCCGTCTTGGTCGGTATCGGCGTCGATCAAATGCTCGGGATCGCGCCGCCGTTTCCGGCGCTCGATTTCGGGCTGCATCTGCCGCATCTCGTCGTGCCGACCTGGGCGCAGATCATCCACGGCACCGAATACGCCGTATTGCCGCAGATCCCGTTGACGCTGACCAACGCGATCATCGTGACGGCCGCCGTGTCGCGCCAGCTGTTCCCGACGGAATTGCACCCGGTCAGCGAGCGCAACCTGGCGATCACCACCGGTCTGGGCAACCTTCTGGCGGCGCCGTTCGGCGGCTATCTGATGTGCCACGGCGCCGGCGGGATCGCGGGCCACTACCGGTTCGGCGGCCGCACCGCGACCGCACCGGTGCTGATCGGGTTCGTCTTTGTCGTGCTCGGGGTCGGCCTCGGAGAGAGCGGGTATGCATTGCTTAGGACGATCCCCGACGCCGTGTTGGGGGCGCTGCTGCTGTTTTCGGGCATCGAGCTTGCACTGTCTTCAAAGCTCCATGAGCACCAGGGCGGCGACCTTTTCCTCGTCCTGCTGATGGCGGCGATCGGCGTCGCCCTCAACCCGGCGGCGGCATTCGCGGTCGGCCTGCCGATCGCATATGCCCTCAAACGCGGCTGGATAACGATTTGACCGAACGGCCTAAGCAGGATTCTATCCGTCGCAGCAGTCGCCCTCCCAAGCCTCGCGGCCCTCTTTGGCCAGAAGAACGACGATCGCGAGAGATGCGATGCTATCGATCCACCACCAACCCGGCATGACAAGTTGAGCGGTCAGCCCGAGCACCACCACGCCAGACAGGTAACCGCAAGTGATCGACTCGACGGCATCGGCGCGAAGTGCTCGACTACCGATCTGATCGGCAATCCGAATCTTTGCCTTCGAGAGCCACCACATGACCGGGATCGCCACGACCGTCAGGGCAAAGCCCGGCATCGAGAACTCCTGCCCTTCGCGCTCCGACAGACCATAGGCGGCGCTCACGACGACATAAGCGGCAAGCACGAACAGAAGTACACCGCCCATTCGGCTCGCCCGCTGTTCGACGCTCTCGGGAAACTTCGTGCCCTGACGCATCTCGACATCGAGCCGCCACAGCAAGACGCCGGCTGATGCGAGTTCGATCAAGCTGTCCGCACCGAAGGCGATCAGCGACAGGCTATGCGCGACGACGCCCGAGCCGATCGCGACCGCCGCTTCGATGAGCATCCAACCCACCGTGAACCGTTCGAGGCGGAAAGCTCGGCGGACCAGATCGGGGCGGGGTACTCCGAAAAGAACTGACATCGCGATTTCCGTTTGTAAATATCCGGTCGGATGGCGAACCTCCCGCGATTCGACCCCTTCGATCTTAACAGGCGGTGATGTCTGCTGGCGCCTTGCCACCCTCGCTGGAGTCCGGGAGTGTCGCTCGTGAGCTTGCGACTGGCGAGCTGCTGTTCAACCAAGGGGATCCGGCTGCGGCGATCTATAGAGTGGAGAGCGGCCGGCTCCGTTTGATCCGCCGCACTGTCGACGATCATCTGGTGATCCTCCATACGGCGCGCCGCGGCGAGTTCTTCACCGAAGCCGCCCTCTTTGCCGATGCCTATCACTGCGACGCCATCGCCGCCGTGCCGTCGCGCGTTCGGGTCTACCCGAAGGCAAAGATGCGGGAAGCGCTGCGCGCCGACCCCGCTCTGGCGGAAGCCTTCATGGCTCGGCTCGCCCGCCAGCTGCAGGATTTGCGCGCCCGGATGGAGTTGCGCAACATCCGCTCCGCGCGCGAGCGCGTGCTGCAATATCTGCGGTTATGCGCCGGCATCGATGGTCGCAGCGTCGCGATCGAGGGCCAGCTTCAGGACATCGCGGCAGAGATCGGCATGACCCGCGAGGCGCTGTATCGGACCCTCGCGGCACTCGAAGCCGAAGGGCGTCTGACCCGTACCGAGGCTGCGATCCTGCTCAAGAAATCCGACGGCCCATGATCCAAATCATGCGGGCGGACGAGTGGCGTAGGCTAGAGTTACGTTGGTTTCGGCAGAACCGGGCATCGGCTCCTTTGATCTCGGCCGATCTCCCTCTCGAACGCTGGAGGCTCAGAGGACCGTCATGAAGCGCCCCTTACTCAGCCCCGCTATGCCGGACGCATCGACAGACATTACACGAGGCGGCCATATCCCCTCGCTCAGCGCCATGCTGCTGGCGTTCCTCGCCAGTCAGCATCACACCTTCATGATGCTTCTATTGGCGTTCGGCCTCAGCGGCGCGGCAATGAGTTTCATGACAGCAGCCCCGGTCGTCCGAAACGTCATGCTGGGCATGTCACTCGCGATGGTCGCCGTAATTCTGTGGCAAATGAGAGATTCGCGGCGACCGCGTTCGATGCGCATCATTGGCGCGATATCGATTGTCGCCACGCTCGGGCTCTCGGCGTGGTCGTTGACCCGCTTCGGTTGGTAGCGGAGGTCGTCATGGAGCAGCCCTTTCGAAAGGACTTGGGCCATGTTACCTGGGACGAAGTTTATGGTCGGCAAATGCAGCGGGCCAACCTAGTCCCTGAATGGATGGAAGCGCTCCGCCTCAAAGCAGGTGATCGCGTGATCGAAGTCGGCTCCGGACCCGGCTACGTGAGCCTCATCCTTGCCGACCGGGTGGGAACAGATGGCTGCGTCTATGCGATCGACCGGTCGGCCGAGGCCCTCGATCACTTGGAGCGCCGACAACAGGAACGCGGAATCGCGCATATCCGGCGCCTGGTCGCGGACGCAGCCGCACTGGAGGATACCGACCTTCGCGCCGATTCGGCGCTGATCACGATGGTTCTGCACCATGCCGACGATCCGGCGGGGATTTTGCGCAACGTGGCTCGGTTGCTTCCCCCCGGAGCTCTGGCGGTGATCGGCGAATTCGACCCCGAGGGCCCGGGTGAGCTGGGACCGCCGCGGGCTTACCGCTTGCGGCCGGAGCAGGTTCAAGCCTGGTGTAACGCCGCGGGATTTTCGATGCTCGAGTGCCGGCGCCAGACCCCCGAGCACTACATGCTTCTCATTCAACGGGCTTCCTGAGCAGCGGATAGCACGTATCGTCGCTGCCCTGCGACAACAGGAGGCGAGCTGATCCGACGCGGAATGACTGGTCCCAGCGAATCCCTTTGCGCTCGACATCGCCGCGCTGATCGGGTTCGCCGTTCTGTTCTTCGCCGCCGCCCGCTTCATTCATCGCCGCCCGCGCGACCGTGCTCGCTGCCGGCCATCCCGGCCGACAGGGGCGCGGGGCGGCGCAATATTCGTCGGCGCATGATCCTGATCATGCAGAGGGTGACGCTCGCCGGATAAACTAGGGCACCCTCAGTTTTCCGGAGAATATACCGATGACTTCCTTCCGCCGGTCTGCCGCGGTTGGCGCGGTGCTCATCCTTGCCGGCGCCGGCATCGCGTTCGCGCAAACTGCACCTCCCCAGCCCGCGATGACGCC